>DASQJC010000389.1:0-13129 GCA_035631255.1 Candidatus Eremiobacteraceae bacterium
CAGGCGAGGGTGGCGAAGTCACGCTCGACCCGTACAACAGCGGCTACTGCTACTTCGCCCACCCGGACTCAGGGCTCTGGGTATCGTCGAACTCGTGCGTGACGGAGAACCAGACCGTCAGCTCCGGCTTCGAGTCGGTCACGTTCGATCCGACCCACGCCGGCAAGCTCTTCGGCATCACGAACGCCGACTTCAGCCCGTCGGTCGTGTCGAGCACGAACTACGGCAGCTCGTGGACATCGACCGGTTGGACGTTCACGTACCCGTATCAAGTGGCGGTCTCGCCGAACGACGCGAACACGATCGTCGTCGCGACCGGGGCTCCGGGCCAAACGCCGCACCTCTACTACACGCACGACGGCGGCACGACGTGGACGCAGTCGACGGGACTGCCGCACGGCGCGCTCAACCAGACGACCCTCTACTTCCCGGTCAATCGTTACTATGTCGCATTCGACCAAGCCGCGCCGGGAACGCTCCTGCTCGCCGATCACGACCCGGCGACCGACAACATCCTCATCTACAAGAGCACGAACAACGCGGTCAGCTTCACGAAGGTGAAGACCTTCAAGCAGCCCATACCGACGCGTCCGTGGCCGAACCTCGCGTTCCCGAATTCGCACGAACGCGTGCAGAAGAACGTGCCGTACTACGCGACGCGCTTCTTCGGCAACCGGCTCGTGTTCAATCCGTCGCCGCCGGCGGGTCAAACGCCCGACGTCGTGCTGACGACGCGCTTCGGCGCGTGGATCTCACCTGATGCCGGCGTGACGTGGCAGCGGATCGATCACGAGGCGATCGCTCACCACTTCATCGGCGCGTCGTGGAACAACGGCTACTTGTTCCTCGCGTCGTTCGGTGAAGGCGCCATCCGCAGCAAGGACCCGGTGCAACAATAGCCTAGATTCCTGTAGCGGTCGAGCTTCAGCTCGACCGGCGACGGCTACACCGCGGCGGTCGAGATAAAATCTCGACCGCTCCTTTTTAGTCGGTGAATTCGACGAGTTCGTAACTCGTATTGCGACCGCCGCCCGGGGATCGTGCGAGCACTCCCTTCTCGACCAGATCGGCGATGTCACGGTTTGCCGTATCGTGTGAGGTGTTCGCGAACTTGGCCCATTTCTGGACGGTCAGCTTTCCCTCGAAATGATCGAGCAGGCGCGCTAAGACCTTGCGCTGTCGTTCCGAGATCCCCACGTCCGCAAACTTGGTCCAATACCGCGACAAAACCAACACTCTTGCGGTGGTCGCCGACGTCGCTTCAATAGCGCGCGTGTAACATGCGAGGAACCACTCAAGCCATGGTGTCACGTCGAGAGAACCTGACTGCGCGCTTTCGACCGCATCGTAGTAGTCAGACTTCTCGGCATTGATTTGACGCGTCATGCTGACGAAGCGTGTCGAAGTCTGCTCGTCGCGTGCTATCCCGAGGTCGGCGATCGCACGCGCCACCCTTCCATTGCCGTCTTCAAAAGGATGAATCGTGAGGAACCAAAGGTGCGCGATCGCCGCCTTGATGAGGCCGTCGCCGTCCGGTGGTGCATCGAACCAACGCAAGAACGTATTCATCTCAGCCGGAACGCGCGCTGCCGGTGGTGCTTCGAAATGGATGATTTCGCGACCCAGGCTGCCGGAAATGACCTGCATCGGGCCTGCGGCATCATCGCGCCAATTCGCGACGCTTCTGATGCGTCTGTCCTTACCCAGTTGGATCGGAAAGAGCAAAGCGTGCCACTGGAAGAGACGCTCCGTCGTCAACGCTTCTGCATAGTTTCTTGTCGCATCGAGCGTCATCTCGACGACGCCTTCGACTTGTGCGTCCTTTGGCGGCAAAGCGCCAGGGAGACCGAGCCGACGGGCGACTGAGGATCGAACGAGTCGGAGGTCGAGGCGCTCGCCTTCGATTTCGGAGGTTGCTACAGCGTCGCAGGTAAGCGCGTCGAGTTGGGCTATTCCCTGATCCGCGAAGCCGACCGAGGCCATGCGGCCTTTGAGCTCTCCGCGCTTTGCCTTCGCATCAGCGAGTGGGCGCAAGAGAGCATGGGCGTCATAGCGCCATGTCGGCCAATCCGCGAGCTGCCAGATGTATTTACGCATATTTCGCGTAGAATAGTAGCACAGATCTACGCAACGCGCAACATGCTACGCAAAATCTGCGTAGAACGGGACGGGCTAGAAGAGCGCCGCCTCGCGCAGTTCTTTTCCGAAGACTTTTGGTGCCTTGCGCGAGAGCGTCGCATCGCCGGCGTCGGGCAATTGGCTGCGCAGTTCCCAAAGTTCGTCGCGCAATGCGGCGGCTTTTTCGAACTCCAAGTTCTTCGCCGCTTCCTTCATCTCGCGCTCGAGTTTTTGGCACGTCGCGACGAGCAGCTCGCGCGGCACTTCCTTGAGCTGGCGGCGCGACTTCTTCGCGTCGGTCGCGATCGCCGCCGACAAGATGTCGCGCACCGACTTGCGGATCGACTGCGGATCGATGTTGTGCTCCGCATTGTATGCGAGCTGTCTCGCGCGGCGGCGTTCGGTCTCGTTGATCGCTCGCTCCATCGATTGCGTCACGTTGTCGGCGTACATGAGGACCATGCCGCTGACATGGCGCGCAGCCCGGCCGACGGTCTGGATCAGCGACGTCTCAGAGCGCAGATAACCTTCTTTGTCGGCATCGAGGATCGCGACCAACGAGACTTCGGGTAAGTCGAGGCCTTCGCGCAAGAGATTGATGCCGACGAGCACGTCAAACTCGCCGAGCCGCAGATCGCGAAGCAACGCGATCCGCTCGAGGGTCTCGACCTCCGAATGCAGATACCGCGCCTTGATGTTCATCTCGATGAGGTAATCGGTGAGGTCTTCCGCCATCTTCTTCGTCAGGGTCGTGACGAGGACGCGCTCGCCTTTTTCGACCCGCTTTTGCACTTCATCGATGAGATCATCGACTTGACCTTGCGTCGGCTTGACAATGATCTGCGGGTCGACGAGACCGGTAGGCCGGATGATCTGCTCGACCACTTGACTCGATGCGCGCTTCTCGTACTCACCCGGCGTCGCGGAGACGTAGACGACCTGGTTGATATGCTTGTCGAACTCTTCGAAGGTCAACGGCCGGTTGTCCAACGCCGAGGGCAGACGGAAACCGTACTCGACCAACGCGATCTTGCGCGTGCGATCGCCGCCGTACATGCCGTGGACCTGCGGCACGGTCACGTGCGACTCGTCGACGAAGAGCAGCCAGTCGTCGGGGAAGAAATCGAGCAGACAGAACGGCGTCTGGCCCGGCGCCCGGCCGGTGAGATGGCGCGAATAGTTCTCGATGCCGTTGCAATAACCGACTTCGCGGAGCATCTCGACGTCGTTGCGCGTGCGCATCTCGAGCCGCTGCGCTTCGAGCAGCTTGCCTTCGCCTCGCAAGTAGTGGAGCCGCTCTTCGAGTTCGGCTTCGATCGTCTCGATCGCGCGCCGCAGCTTCTCTTCCGGCGTGATGAAGTGCTTGGCGGGGAAGATCGTAACCTCTTCGAGATCGTCGAGCATCTCGCCAGTCACCTGGTTGACGCGCGTGACGTGGTCGATCTGATCGCCGAAGAAGTCGAGGCGCGTGATGATCTCGTCGTCGACCGCGACGTATTCGAGGACGTCGCCGCGAACGCGGAACGTACCGCGCACCATCGCGATGTCGTTGCGCGTGTACTGCATGTCGACAAGCTTGCGCAACAGCTTGTCGCGATCGTACTCGTCGCCGCGACGTAGATGGAGCGACATCTCCATGTAGTCGCTTGGCGAACCGAGGCCGAAGATGCATGAGACCGATGCGACGATGACCGTATCGCGCCGAGTCAGCAGCGATTGCGTCGCCGAATGGCGCAGCCGCTCGATCTCTTCGTTGACCGACGAATCCTTTTCGATGTACGTGTCGGACGACGCGATGTACGCTTCGGGCTGGTAGTAGTCGAAGTACGAGACGAAATACTCGACCGCGTTGTTCGGGAAGAATTCGCGGAACTCGCCGCACAGCTGCGCGGCGAGCGTCTTGTTGTGGCACAAGACGAGCGTCGGCTTTTGGACTTTTTCGATGACCCACGCCATGGTCGCGGTCTTGCCGCTCCCGGTGACGCCGAGCAGCGCCTGCGCGCGGTCGCCTCGCGACACGCCGTGGGCGAGTTTATCGATGGCTTGCGGCTGATCGCCGGCGGGCTTGAACGGGGAAACGACCTCGAATTGCGGCATTTGGTTCCCGTTCGACAAGGCCCGCCTGCGGACCATGCAAACCTGTCATATTTGGGAGGTCACTTAGGTGAAGCGGCAGTGGCTGAAGAGAATCGGAGCGGCCGCCGGCGCATGCTTCATCGCCGTTCTTGCGATCGTTCTCGTACCTCTTGGGCGGCCGTCGACAGAGGATGCGGCTCCGGCTTCGTCACCCGTTCCGATTTTACAGGTTTCGATTCCGCCGGGCGGCGTCGCCCTGTTCTACGGTCCTCAATATTGTTGCAACCTCGTGACGATTGCTCCCGATGGAACCGTGACATATCAACTCGGCGATTTGGAACGCTCGAGAGCGGCGTCTTGGACATGGGCTGCCCAACGGGGACTCTTACCAACGACCGTCCATCTCACGCCGGACGAGGCGGCGCAGTTCATGGGCGTGGCTCAGTCGATTCCGCCGAATTCCGGGCTTCGCCCGATCATCGCTGGTGTTCGACCAACTTTTGATCGAGGAACGCTTTGGGGAATCGTTCGAAGCGGTGGTGTCGATACCGGTTATTATCGTGGTGAGGCCGACCCGTTCTTCGCCGCGCTCGGTGCTCCGGCGCCCACAACCGAAATGGTGATGCCGACTCCGCCGCCGACGCACGTCCCATCGGACGCCGTCGGGTTCGTCTACGAGCAGGCGTTCTTCATCGTCCACCGTTCCGGTGAGGTGACGATGCAGCGCGGTGGCGGCTTTGGCGCCGACGCCCGTGACGGAGGTTGGTACCCCTCGTGGGATGCGTCGCTCACTTACGAGGTGTATCCGATCTCAAAGCTTCTCGCCTGGAAAATCGTTTCGTTCGCGCCACTCGTCTACGTGCCACCCGGCTGTCCGGGACTCGATGATGCGAGAACGTATCGGTACCTCGTGATCGTCACTTCGCGGGGGATCAGCAACGGACTATTCTGCCACGCCTGGTCACCGCTTCGCGACGACTTGATGTCGATAGTTCAGATCGTGTATCAAGAGAGGTAACGGAACGTAAATAGCGCCTTATCTCGGCTTGCGCGTGCGTTTTGATCGCAGGAGCTGATCGACCGGTATGCGACGCGGCGTACCGATGACGAGACGGCCGAAGTCCGGGTGCGCCGGGTTAAGGAGAACATTACGCTCGATCGGCACGATCGCGCTCGGGACCATGAGTGCGACCGTTCGCGCCTCTCGAACCCACTCGTCGCCTAACTCCTGTAGACGCCGCGGCGCTGGTGCGGTCGTCCATCGAGGCGGCAGGGCTTCCTCATGCAAAAGCTCGATCTTGAATTGGTCCGGCAAATCGATCGTCAAGAACACCTTCCCTGGCGGGATAGTCCGGCGAGCATTCGCCATGATCTCGAGTAGAGCGAGCGCCAGCGTTTCGGACGCGTAGACGACTCGGACGCCCTTGGAGTTCCAGCGTCCGCCGGTCGATGCCGCGCCCTCTCCGCTCATCGCAGATGCACGATAAGCATGGTCGAAGACGCGGTAGAGCCGCACGATCAGCTATAGACGCCGTGCTGGATGCGCATCAGCACGTCTTCTACTTGCCGCGCACCGATCTCCGTGTGGAGCATTTCCATTGGGATGCGATCGCCTAAAGAGCGGTTCGGCTCATGAAGCCACGCCACGCCATCATCGGCTCCCATCGCTTCGGTTGCCAGTGCCGCGATGCGCGCAACCCGAGCGAGTCGGTCTGACTCTTCGGCCCTTAGCCGCGACTTCGACCGCTCGCGACGGCGAAACGTGTTCTTGTCGAGTCCGGTCACGTCTTGGAGAAACGACAGACTCGATCTCGTGCGCTCCGCGAGAGCGCGAACGGCAGCTGTGGGAAAGCCTGTTGTCACCGCGGCTTCGAGGTCAGCATCACCGTTGATCCGAGCCTTGAGGATGTCCGGGCCGCCGAGCATGTGCGAGATATTCTTAGCAAGGCTCATTTGATACCTATTATAGCATCAAATGACGCTAGCCCGCAAGACGGGTCAGGTCGCGACTGATGCCCGCTCTTTCGCCCCCATGACGAGCAGCCACAGCAAGAACGCGATTTCGCCTAGGCCGAATGGGAAGCCGACAGTCGAGGCGATGTCGGAATACTGCGGCAGCAAGATCGGCACGATGCTTTGAGCGAGCCACGACATGCCCGCTAGTATGAGCCACCACCCGATGAACTTCGGCACGTAGCCCGACTTGATGATAAGCGAACCGATCGGCAATAGCCACAAGCCTGCGAAAACCAGACTGACGACGACGCCGTAGTGGTGCAGACGCATGAACAGCATGACAAGATCATCGCGCTGCGGACCCGCGAACGCGGGCGCGACCGAGTCGCCGTGGACGAGCACGAGCGCCGCGAACCAGTTGAGTGAATTGAGGAAGTAGATCGCGCACGGCAGGATGCCGCCGAGAATGACGATGAGCCACGCCTGGAACCTATCGACCGGCTCGAAGAGCCAATAGAGCGCGAGGGCGACGGCGAGCACGAGGACCCCGCCGACGACATCGCTCGCGATGCCGAACCGCAGCAGCATCTCGTGTGTCGCGATGTTGGACGCAGTGGCGGCGGGATTGCCGTCGGCGACGAGCTGGTTCGGCACGTATATGAGCAAGAACGGGCCAAACACTGCCAATAGAAGGTAGAGAAGGCCGGCTATCCGCGCCTTCGTGCTCGTCGACGTCATGGGTGCTCCTATCGCGGGCGTCAGTCAAAAGTAACTGAAAACGTAGCCCGTCCCACAGGACAGGCGTGCGCCGCGTGCAGAAAGACCAGGTCCGCAAACACGGACCAAAAGGGGAGACCGAGGTTATGGCTACGGCAAAACCGGTCCTCTTCTCCGGCAACTCCAATCGCGCGCTCGCAGTGGAGATTGCCCAGAAGCTGGGCAGCAAAGACGTCGGCAAAGCGCTGGTGACGACGTTCGCCAACGACGAATGCCGCATCGAGATCCACGAGAATGTGCGCGGCGCAGATGCGTTCGTCATCCAGTCGATCTGCAAATCGCAGGACGGCGCGCGCGGCGTCAACGACTCCCTCATGGAGATGCTCCTGATGATCGACGCGCTGCGGCGCGCGTCGGCTTATCGCATCACTGCCGTCATCCCGTATTACGGCTATGCGAAGCAGGATAAGAAGACAAAAGGCCGCGAGCCGATCTCTGCCAAGCTGCTCGCGAATCTGCTCGTCGCCGCCGGCGCCGATCGCATCGTCACCGTCGATCTCCACGCCGCGCAGATCCAGGGTTTCTTCGACGAGCCCGTCGACAATCTCACAGCGAGTTACATCCTGCGCAACTACATCATCAACACGAAGAAGTTGCGTGGCCCGGGCATCGTCGTCGTATCGCCCGACGCGGGCGGCTTCGCGCGCGCGGAGGCATTCGCGAAGAAGCTCGACGCGTCCGTCGCAGTCGTCTTCAAGCGCAGGCCGCGGCCGGACGTCAATGAGGTGAGCGAAGTCGTCGGCGATCTCGCCGGCAAGACCGCGATCATCGTCGACGATATGATCTCGACCGGCGGCACGCTCGTCAAAGCGGCCGAAGCGGTCCTCGAGCGCGGCGCGACATCGGTCATCACGTGCGCGACGCACGGCATCTTCGCGGACAACGCAGCGAAGAAGCTCGTCGAGTCGAAGATCTCCGAGGTCGTCGTCACGAACACGATCCCGGTCCCCGAGTCGATCCGCGACACCAAGATCAAGGTGCTCTCCGTCGCGTCGCTCCTCGCCGACGCGATCCGGCGCATCGGCCAGAACCGCTCCATCTCCGAGCTTTACGAAGAGCAAGACAGAGAACAGCCGTCCGGTGAGCGGCTCGGCTCGACGTTGTTCGACGCGGAGTCCGTCGAGCAAATGGCCGAGCCCGTCGGCCGGTCGAGCTAGAGCTCGACCGCTACAATAATCTAGCGTATCGATCTGACGTATAAGGAACAGCAATGGAAACCGTCAACCTCAGCGCCAAGCCGCGGACGCAAAGCGGCACGCGCGCCGCGAATCGCATGCGTGCCGAGGGGAAGATCCCGGCCGTCGTCTACGGCCGTGAGTTCGGCGATGCTCTACCGATCACGATCGACGCGCGCGAGCTGCGCAGCGCGATGTCCGGCAAGAGCGTACACTCGATCATCAACTTGACGATCGAAGGGCACGGCACGACGCCGGTGCTCCTCCACGATCGTCAAGATGACGTCATCACGAAGCGGCCCGTCCACCTCGATCTGCACGCCGTCAACCTCAACGAAGAAGTCGACGCCGTCGTCAAGATCATCGCGGTCGGGACCGCGGCCGGCGTCAAGAACGGCGGTATCCTCGACATCGTCGCGCGCGAAGTCGACGTCCGCGCGCTGCCGGGCAACGTGCCCGATCATCTCGAGATCGACGTCCGCGAGCTCGAGATCGGTCAAGCGCTTCATGTGAGCGATCTCGTCGCGCCGCAAGGCGTCACGATCACCGCTGACCCGAACGACATCGTCGCTTCGGTGCTGCCGCCGGCGAAGGTCGAAGAGCCGGTCGTCGCTGAGGTGCCGGGTACTGCGCCTGCAGAGCCCGAGCTCATCGGCGCGAAGAAGCCCGAAGAAGAGCCGGCGGAATAGCGGCGACGTTCTTCTCGCTCTTCCGACGACCGAAAGAACGCGTGCATCACCTCGTGGTGGGCCTCGGCAACCCCGGGGCCCAATACGTTCGTACCCGACACAATATCGGCTTCCGCGTCGTCGAGGAGTTCGGCAGGCGTCATGGCGTCACGTCATGGCGATCGAAGTTCCACGCGCGCATCGCGCTCGTGCAGAGTTTTGACACGCTGCTCGTCCTGCCGCAGACATTCATGAACGACTCGGGTGAAGCCGCCGCGGATGCGGCCGGCTTTTACAAAGTGCTGCCGCAGGGCGCGCTCATCATCTGCGATGATATCGCGTTGCCCTTCGGCGTCTTGCGCCTGCGACGAGAAGGCAGCTCCGGCGGGCACAACGGCCTGCGCTCTATCGAGCACGCGCTAGGGACGCCGCAGTATCCGCGCTTGCGCGTCGGCGTCGGCCGCGCGAGTCCCGACGCGATCGGCGTCGTGCTCGGCGCGTTCACGAGCTCAGAGGAAAAGGCGCTCGCCGAAGTGATCGATCGCGCTGTCAGCGGCGTCGAGACGTTCTTGCACGGCGGCGTCGAAGCGGCGATCGCGCTCGTGAATGCGAACGGCGGCGCACCTCCTTCGAACGATCAGGTGTAGCGGCATGCCGCAGAATGACTTCTTCGGACGACTGCTCGTCGGGGCCGGGATCACGCTCGTCATCGTCGGCTTGCTCGTCATGTGGGGACGCACTTTGCGCCTCGGTTCGCTGCCCGGCGACTTCACATGGTCCGGCAAGGGCTGGCAGATCTCGGTGCCGATCGCCACGTGCATCCTCATATCCGTGATCCTGACGATCGTGCTCAACCTCATCGCAAAGCGGCGATAAGGCGAGCTCCTAATGCAAGACCGCGGCGGTCGACCATAAAGGTCGACCGTTCCTTTTTCGCGGATGGCGCGCCAAATGCCGATAACTTGGGTATTACGGTAACAAGCCGTAGCGAACGTACGTCTAACTGAACACATGGATTTCTTAAGTGCGCCTGATCCGGAATCGCTGCCGACCGCGAAAGCGTTCATCGGTCGCACAGTCGTGCTCCGGCTCGACCCGCGATCCGCTGAAGCGTCGACGCTCATCTCCGACCTCATCTTCATGCGCCGCCTCGGCGTGCGTCCGCTCGTCGTCCATGATGCGGCCGATCGCGACACGGGTGCGAAGATCATCGGCATGATCAACCGCGTCGGCGGCGACGCGGTGGGTCTCGATGGAACATCAGCCGGAACGCTCATCGCCGCGAGCGACGGCGCCGGCAACGCGGTCGTCCGCACCGTGAACGCGCAGCTCATGTCGCTCTTGCTCGATCAAGGTTACATCCCGGTGTTCGCCGCGCAGGGCGCGGCGCTCTCGGGCCTTCCGATGCCGATCGATGGCGATGACGCCGCTCGAGTACTCGCATCGGCGACGCATGCGGTTCGGCTCCTGCTTCCGGCTCAGCGCGGCGGCGTTAGGTCGGATGAAGACGACAGCATCATCGAAGAGCTGACTTCCTCCGAAGCCCTCGACCTCGCGGCGGCCGGCTCGCTTTCGGAAGAACTCGTGCGTCATCTACGAACTGCCGCGCTCGGAGTGCGCAACGGGGTCGACGCGGCACAGCTGCTTGACCTCAACGCGCACCACGCATCAATCGTCGAACTCCTCACCGCCCAGCATGTGGGAACCCAAATCGTCTCGAACATCGTATTGTCCCGCTAGAAGTGGCCGATATCAAGAGAAGGCGACCCGCCTGGCGAAGCCTTCACAATTCACTACGGGCGTCCCCGAGCGCCGGTCCCGATAGTCCCTAGATGCCATAATCCGCGTACGATACACTAAGCCCGAGGACCCTGATGATCGTCGTCGACAATCTACGAAAATCGTTCCCGATCTCGTATGGCATCATCCCGAACATCAAGTATCGGGGGAGGATACCACGCCGTGAGATCCTGCACGGCATTTCGTTCACGGTCGGACGCGGCGAGCTCTTCGGACTGCTCGGACCGAACGGCGCCGGCAAGACGACGCTCCTCAAACTTCTCTGCACGCTGACGTCGCCCGATGCGGGCACGATCACCGTCGACGGCATCGACGCGAATAAACATCCGATCGCCGTCAAGCGTCGAATCGGTCTGTGCAGCAGCGAAGAGCGCAGTTTCTACTTCCGTCTGTCGGCGCGGGAGAATCTCGAGTTCTTCGGATCGCTCGCCGGACTCAGCGGCGACTATCTCCGCAAGCGCATCAAGCACGTTGCCGAAGTCGTCGATCTCACCGACGCGCTCGAGACGAAGTTCTCAGGTTTCTCATCCGGCATGCGGCAACGCCTCACGATGGCGCGCGCGATGCTTTCGGACGCGCCGATCCTTTATCTCGACGAGCCGACGCGCGCCGTCGACCCGGTGCACGCCGAGCAGATCCGGACGCTCATTCGTGAAGAGCTCGTCGACCGCCAAGGCAAGACGGTCATCCTCGCGACAAACTTGCTCGACGAAGCGTGGGCGCTGTGCGATCGCCTCGCGATCATGCGGCGCGGCACGATCGCCGCGCTAGGTCCGCCGAAAGAGCTCGATGCGAGCTACGCGCGGCTTCTTAAGTATCAGATCACGGTCGACAAGACGGACGACGCGCTCTTGCAGCGCGTGCGCGCCGTGCCCGGCGTGACGACGGTCGTCGCCGTCGACGTCCCGGGCGGCGTCAACGTCGAGGTCGAGATCGAACCCACGAACGAACGGTCGGTGACCGAGCTTATGCGCGCGGTGAGCGACAACGGCGTCGTCGTCCGATCGTTCACCTTCGATGAACCGAGGCCGATGGAAGTCTTCACCGATATCACCCAAGCCGGCGGTGGCGATGAGTAGCATCGCGCCCGCGCTTCCGCTACCAAGCCAGAACAGCTTTCGAGCGACGCTCGCTAAGGCGGGCGCGATCTATAGACGCGACCGGCGGATCGCCACGTCGTACGACATGGCGTTCATCATCCAGTGGCTGCAGATCGTCGTGCAGGTGCTCGGCTTCTACTATATGTCGAAGCTGGTTCCGCCGCACGGCCACTTCCCCGGCTTCTCGTATTGGGTCATCAATCTCGGCTTCTCGCGCTTTCAGATGACGGCGTTGCAGAGCTTCCAGACCGCGATCCGCGGCGATCAGATGCTCGGCACGCTCGAATGTCTGCTCGTGACGCCGACGAGTCTCGCGACGGTCGTCATGTCGCCCGGGCTGTGGGGCTTCACGCTCACGGCGATGCAGGTCGTCCTGTACATGGCGCTGGGCATGTTGCTCGGCGTCGATTTCTCACACACGAATTTCCTGACGCTCTTCGTCTTCGTCGTCCTGACGATCGCCTGTATGTCGCCGCTCGGCGTCATGGCCGCCTCGACGATCATGACGTTCAAGCAAAACGCTCCGACGCAATTCGTCGCCGGCAGCGCGGCGCAGTTGCTCGGCGGCGTGCTCTTCCCGGTGGCGTTGCTGCCGGTTCCGCTGCAGTGGCTTTCATGGTGCCTGCCGATCACGCACTCGCTGACAGGAATACGGGCGGCTATCGGCTTGCTCCCGGGAAGCAACAAGCTTGCGGCTCATGGTGCGGCGCTCACCGACCCGGCGGTGGCCGCGGACGCGATCTGGCTCGTGTGTGCGAGCGCGGTGCTCTTGCCGCTTTCGCTCTTCATCTTCAACCGCGCGGTCAATCGCGCGCGGCGCGACGGCACGCTCGGCCACTACTAGATCTTGGAGCCTTCGTGAATTGGTAGCGGTCGAGATAAATCTCGACCGCTCCTTGTCGATCGGCGAATTTGAACTACGTCGAGCGGCGGCTGCCGGGATCTTCCAAAGGCACGCCGGCGCGGCACTGCGGGCAGTCTTCAGGTGGATAGTCGGCGAGCGGCAGATCGAGCAGCGCGCTCACCGGCAGCGGCAGGTCGACGACGCCGCGTTTGACGACTGCGCCGATCGCGACGACCTCGCCGCCGGCTTCGCGCACGACGTCGATGACTTCCCCCACCGATTTGCCGGTCGTCATGACGTCTTCGACGACCGCCACGCGCTCGCCAGGCGCGACCGTGAATCCACGACGCAGCCTCGGCACGCCCTCGACTTTCTCGACGAACATGTTGCGCACGCCGAGCGCCTTCGCGACGACGAAGCCTGGGATGATGCCACCAACCGCCGCGGTGACGACGACGTCGGGATTCATCGGGCGCAGCAAGTCGGCGAGCGCGGCGCCCACCACTTCAGCCGTTGGCGGATCTTCGAATATGCGGAATTTCTGGATAAAGCGATCGCTGTGCAGACCCGATGATAAGACGAAATGACCGGCGAGCATCGCACCGCGGCGTTCGA
>DASQJC010000390.1:0-2780 GCA_035631255.1 Candidatus Eremiobacteraceae bacterium
CGTCGGCGACGCCTGAAGATATCCCGATCAGGATCGTCTACGAAGACAAAGACCTTTGCGTCGTCGACAAACCCGCAGGCATGGCGACACATCCGGCGCCAGGCAGCACACGCGGCACCCTCGTCAACGCGTTGCTCGCGAAGCTCGGACCGCTCCCATCGATCAACGGAGTGCTTCGACCCGGCATCGTCCATCGGCTCGACAAGCAGACGTCGGGTCTGCTCGTCGTCGCCAAGAGCGATCGCGCGATGCGCGGGCTCTCGAACGCGATAGCAGAACGCACGGTGAAGCGCGGCTACGATGCGATCGTGTGGGGCGTGCCCAGCAGTCGTGCGGGCACGGTCGACGCACCGATCGCCCGCGACGCCGCTGTTCGCACGCGCTTTGCGGTGCGACCTCAAGGCCGGCGCGCGGTGACGCACTATCGAGTACGCGAACGGTTCGGTTCGAGCGATGTGAAGGCCGCGCTGCTCGAACTGCAGCTCGAGACCGGACGCACGCATCAGATCCGCGTCCACATGGCCGCGATCGGCCATCCGATCGTCGGCGATCCGACGTACGGCGCCGGCAGGCCGAAACTCGGTGCGACGCGCCAGATGCTCCATGCGGCTAGTTTGGAGTTCGAACATCCGGTGAGCGGCAAGAAGCTGGCGTTCGAATCCAAGTGGCCCGACGATTTCGACGCGCTCGTCGGGCGGCTTCGACACGGCGACGTTTCGCCATGAGCGCAGTTTCGTATTCGCTGGAAGCGACCGACGGTCTGGCCCGCGCCGGCACGTTTCGGACAAGACACGGCGACGTGCCGACGCCTGCGTTCATGCCGGTCGGCACGCAAGCGTCTGTCAAGGGACTGTCCCCGGACGAGCTGCGCGCAAACGGCGCCACGATGATCCTCGCGAACGCGTATCACTGCTATCTTCGTCCGGGCGCGTCGATCATCGCGAAGGCCGGTGGTTTGCATGGCTTCATGGCGTGGGATCGTCCGATCCTCACCGACAGCGGCGGTTTCCAGATCTTCTCGCTCTCGCGGCTGTCGAAGGTCGACGACGACGGTTACCATTTCGCATCCCATCTCGACGGCTCGCGCCACACGTTCACGCCCGAATCCGTCGTCGCGCTTCAGGAAGCGCTCGGTTCCGACGTCGCGATGGCGCTCGATGACCTCGCTCCAGCGGATGTCGACGAGAGTAGAGCGGCCGATGCCGCCGCCCGGACGTTGCGCTGGGCTGAGCGGACGCTCGCCGCGAAGACCGACGAACGGCAAGCGACGTTCGCCATCGTCCAAGGTTCGACGTCGGAGCGGCTGCGGCGCGAGAATGCGCGCGCGCTCGTCGCGCTCGATTTTCCAGGTTACGCGATCGGCGGGCTGTGGGTCGGCGAACCGAAAGCAGAAGGGCTGCTGACGGCGGCGATCGTCTGCGAAGAGCTGCCGGCGACAAAACCGCGCTATCTCATGGGTGTGGGAACACCTGAAGACATGCTCGCGGCGATCGCCGTCGGCGTCGACCTCTTCGACTGCGTCTATCCGACGCGCAGCGCACGACACGCGCTCGCGCTCACGTCGACCGGCCGGCTCAATCTTCGCAACGCGCGGTTCGCCGCCGATCTCTCACCGCTCGATGCGCGTTGCGACTGCGTCGCGTGCGCTCAGTTCACGCGCGCATACCTCGCGCATTGTTTTCGCGCCGGCGAGGCGCTCGGACCGCGGATGCTGAGCATCCACAACGTCGCCTTCATGACCGCTCTTGCGCGCGACGCTCGAGCGGCGGTCGTCGACAAGCGATTCGCGCAGTGGCGTGCCGCCCGCGAGCGAGATCTTGCGCCGGAGGATAACGATGGTGCGGACTAAAAACGTATCGAACGTGTGAGCGGTAGCGGCGGCGAACTCGCGGCCGCGGTGGCGCGCAGGCTGGGAGACGTGCGAAAGCGCATCGCGGCGGCATGCGCGGCTGCCGGCAGGCAGGCGGACGCCGTCCAGATCCTCGCGGTCACAAAGGGCTTCGGGCCGGAGGCGATCGGAGCCGCACTGGAGGCCGGGCTGAGCGATATCGGCGAGAACTACCTCCAAGAAGCGCAGGCGAAGTTCGCCTCGACTGCGTGGCCAGGCCGTCCTGTCAAACGGCATTTCATCGGTAACATCCAGCGCAACAAGGCGCGCCGGATCGGCGCGCTCTTCGATGTCGTCCAGACCGTCGACGATCTCGAGACCGCGACGCTGCTCGAGCAGGCCGCGAACGAGCATGGCAAGACGCTCGACGTGCTGCTTCAAGTGAACGTCACCGGCGACCGGCGTGCGGGTATCTCGCCGGCGGACTGTGCGAGTTTCGCAGACGCATTGCGTTCGCGCGACCGGCTTCGGGTGCGCGGCGTGATGGCAGTCGGGCCGGCGGATCACGAGGCGACGAGCGCTGCGTTCGAGCGGGCGGCGGAAGCGTTCCGCTCGATCAAAACCGTTGCGCCGGAGGCAGACACGTTCTCCCTAGGGATGACCGAAGATCTCGAAGCGGCCGTCGCCGCAGGCTCCACGATGGTCCGGCTCGGCACCGCGCTCTTCGGTGCCAGGCCGGCGAAAGGCTAAGGGGAAGGTCATGGGCTTTTGGTCGCGACTCGGCAACATGCTCTCGGCCGGCGCAACGGACGAGGAAGAGTTCGACGACGAGTACGACGACGACGTCAAGCACAACGTCGTGTCGCTCGGCGACGCGAAAACGTCGCGCCGCGTCGGCGTCTCGGTCTTCCATCCGCGGCGCTACGACGAAGTGACCGAGATGGGCGACGCG
>DASQJC010000391.1:0-4014 GCA_035631255.1 Candidatus Eremiobacteraceae bacterium
GTTTCGCGCGGGTGACGAGCGCGCGATTCGAACCGCCCGATTCTTCGAACGACCGTCAGTTCATCGAAGCGACGTTTTCGCCGTCGACCGACTCGCGAACGCTTGCGAAAGGCGAGACGTTCGTCTGCTTGCGCGGTCCGAACCACGACGGCCATGGATATGCCGACGTCGCGGTGCGTCGCGGAGCGATGGCGGTCGTCGCCGACGAGGGCGCTGCGTTAGCGGGCAACATCGACGTCCCTGTGCTTCGCGTCGCCGACACGAAGCGCGCGTACATGGCCGGCGCCGGCGAGGCGCGCGCGATGGCCAAGCGATGCACGGTCATCGGCATCACCGGGAGCGTCGGCAAGACGACTGTCAAGTCGATGTGCATGCAGCTCTTGCGCGCACAACGCGCGACGATCGAGACACCTGAGAACGAGAACAACGAACTCGGCGTTTCGAAAGCATGCTATGCGCTCGATGATTCGACCCGAGCGGCCGTCATCGAGATGGGCGCGCGGGCGCCCGGTGAGATCGCGGAACTTGTCGATGTCGCGAAACCCGACGTCGGCGTCCTGACGAACGTCGGTGAGGCGCATCTCGAATTCTACAAGAGCCGCGAAGAGCTCGCGCGGACGAAGTTCGCGCTCTTCTCGCGCGGCGCGAAAGCCGTGCTCAACGCAGCCGATGATTGGTCGCGCCGGCTCGCCGCGGAGTCGGGCATGGAGAAGTCCGCGGTCTGGGTGCGGCTCTGCGGCGATCCGAAGACGCGAGGGATCGCATTGGAAGCGGGTGTGCCGAAAGACGGCACGGTGCCGCTGACGTTCGGATCATCTCACGCGCTCGCGCCATGGCGGCTTATCGGCGAGCATCACCTGCGCGACGCGCTCCTCGCGGCCGGCGCGGCGATCCTCGCGGGCATATCGTTCGACAAAGTCGCAGAGCTCATCGGTTCGCTCGCGCTGCCGTCGGGAAGATTCGAGCAGCACGTCCTCGCGAATCGCGCGATCGTCATCTACGACGCATACAACGCAAGCCCGACATCGGTCGCGTCGGCGCTCAGCGCGTTCGCCGAAGTGCCGGCGACGCGCCGGATCGCCGTGCTCGGCAGCATGGCCGAGCTCGGTACCGACGCACCCGTGCAGCATGAAGTCACCGGTGCGACCGCAGCGCGCTCGGGGATCGACGCGCTCTACTGCGGCGGCATGTTCGCCGAACGTCTCGCGGCAGGCGCGCGCGGTGCGGGCATGCCATCCGATCGCGTCGCGCTCTTCGCCGACAACGCCGGCGTCGCGGCGCTCCTGCGTCAGCAGATCGGCGACGGCGATGCCGTGCTCCTCAAAGGTTCGCGCGTCCAGCGGATGGAGGAGATCCTCGCAGCGCTCCTCGCTGACGGAAAAGCTTCGTGAACAGGCGCTCGTTCGCCGTCGACGTCGAAGGGTTGCCGCCGCGCATCGTCGCGCTGCCCCTGCGGACGCCGATCGTCCGCAGCGGCGACGATCTGCCGGCGCTCGTCGCATCGGCCGTCCGCGGCGTCGTTTCGCCAGGCGACGTCGTCTGCGTTTCCGAGACCGCGGTCGCGATCGCCCAGGGGCGTTCGATCGCAGCCGAAGCGATCCGTCCGACGATGCTCGCGCGCATGTTGTCAGACCGAGCCGGCCCGTACGCCACTGTCAGCCAACCCGAATCGATGCAGCTCGTCATGGAAAACGCCGGCACGTTGAAAGTGCTCGCCGCTGCAGTTGTCGGAGCTGCCGGCAGGCTCATCGGCCGCCGGGGCGATTTCTATCGCATACTCGGACCAGCGATCTCGCAGATCGACGGTTACACCGGAACCATGCCGCCGTTCGAAAGCCACATCGTGCTCGGCCCGATAGACCCACCGCTTGCGGCGACGGCGATCGCCACGGCGTGCGGCGCGCATGCCGTCATCGTCGACGCGAACGATCTCGAAGCGGTGGCGATTCTCGGCGCGAGCGACGGCGTCCATGAAGATGCGGTCTGCGCCTGTCTGCGCTCGAATCCCCATGGCAACGCCGACGAGCAGACGCCGATCGTCGTGCTCAAGTATCGACCGATGCCGAAATCGCCTCTGCATAGCCCCTTGCTCCGAACGGCGGCGACGCGATGACGTCGACGCTTTGGCCGTTTGGTGCCGGCTTCATCGCGTGCGCGATCATCGTGCCCTTCCTCATACAATGGCAGCGCGGGCGGCAGCTCGGCCAGCAGATCTACGAAGACGGACCGAAATCGCACGCCGCTAAGCAGGGGACGCCGACGCTCGGCGGCATCGCCTTCATCGTCGCCTCGGCGCTCGGTCTCATCTTCGCGACCGGTGCGAACGACACGAAGCTCTTCGTGCTCGCCGCAGGCGCGGGCACGATCGGCGCGGCCGACGATCTCATCATCCTCTTCCGCCACCGCGCGCTCGGGTTGAAGGCCCGCTGGAAGTTCTTGCTGCTGACGCTGCTCGCTGCCGGATACTTGTACTGGCTCCAGTCGGGAAGCGCGCCGCTCGGCTACGGCGAGTTCTGGTTCGGCACGAGCGGGGTGGCGCTGCCCCCGTGGCTGTGGTGGGTACTCGCTTTGTGCGCGATCGTCGGTGCGGCGAACGCGGTCAATCTCACCGACGGGCTCGACGGGCTTGCGACCGGCACGGCATTGGCGCCACTGCTCTTGCTCGGCCTCGGCGCGCTGAGTTCGGTCACCTTAGCCGCGCTAGGAGCGTGCACGGCGTTCTTATGGTTCAACCGCCATCCGGCGAAGATCTTCATGGGCGACGCCGGCTCGCTGCTTATCGGATCGTTGATCGCCGGCGCGGCGATCCAGAGCGGTTTGTTGCTCGTGCTGCCGCTCATCGGTTTCGTCTACGTCGTCGAAGCGCTGTCGGTGATCGCGCAAGTCGTCAGCTTCAAGCTCACCGGCAGGCGCATTTTCAAGATGAGCCCGCTACATCATCACTTCGAGTTGTCCGGATGGAACGAGCGTTGGATCACGGCGACGTTCGTCGCCGCATCCGTGCTCGTGACGTTCTTCGTGATGGCGGCGATGATCGCGACGAGGCACGTCGGCGGCGCATGACGAACGAAACCACACAGGATGTTTAAGGACTCGGACTCCGTCCTCGTCATCGGGGTCGGGCGCAGCGGTATGGCCACCGCCCAAGTGCTGCGCAGCCGAGGCATCGCCGTCGTCGCGTACGACGATCTTGCTCCATCCGCGCTCGGGGAGCGAGCCGACGCGCTCGCTCGCATCGGCGTGCCGCTCATCGGACGCGCCGAGCTCCCGCAAGCCGCTCGCACCGCCAACGCCGCCGTGCTATCACCCGGCGTGCCGTTCACGAATGCTGCCGTGCTCGAGGTCCAGCGCCTCGGCGTGCCCGTCTACGCGGAGATCGAGGTCGCGTATCGCATCTGCGCCGCGCCGATCATCGCGATCACCGGTAGCAAGGGCAAGTCGACGACGACCGCGCTCGTCGGACATATCTTACGAACCGCAGGCATCGGCGCGCGGGTCGGCGGCAACATCGGCAATCCGCTCATCAACGAAGCGGCGCAGGCGAAGCGCGACGAGTGGGTCGTCGCCGAGGTGTCGAGCTTCCAGCTCGAGGGCATCCGCGAGTTCGCGCCGCGCATAAGTGTCCTCCTCAACGTCACGGCCGATCACCTCGACCGTTATCCTTCGATGGAGGAGTACGCCGAAGCGAAGTATCGCATCTTCGCGAACCAGCGGCCGCAAGACGCATTCGTCGGCAACGCCGACGACGAGCATTGCGCGCGACTGCGTGCCGGAGCGCGCTCGATCCCGAGCGCGCAGCACTGGTTCAGCGCCCGCGGCGACTCTAGCACGGAGATGTCGCTCCACGACGGCGCGATCGTACGCCGTTCGGGCCGCAGCCGCAGGCGATCGACGCTCATCGCGGCCGACGAGATGCGCCTGCGCGGCGCGCATAATATAGAAAACGCGATGGCCGCTTCGCTCGCCGCGCTCCTCGCCGGGGCGCCCGCGTCGGCGGTGCGCGCGGGTCTACGC
>DASQJC010000392.1:0-3793 GCA_035631255.1 Candidatus Eremiobacteraceae bacterium
CGTTTAATGAGCGGCGAACTGCCGACTCATAAGGAGCCGCTAATACATGGCGACTGCCCCGGCTAAGCCGTCTGGCCCGCCTCGAACCGGTCTATTCATCACCCGAAGTCTCGACGAACTCTCGAAAGAGCCCGACGGAACGTCTGAACGTCCGGCGCTTCGGCGTGCGCTCGGCCCCTGGGCGCTCATCGCGCTCGGCCTCGGCAACATGGTCGGCGCCGGCATCTTCGCGACGGTTGGAACCGGCATCCATAACTACGCCGGCCCTGCGATCCTCATCTCGTTCCTCATATGCGCGATCGCATCGGCGTGCGCGGGATTGTGCTACGCGGAATTCTCGTCGATGGTGCCTGTCGCCGGCAGTGCGTATACGTACACGTACGCGACGCTCGGTGAATTCCTCGCGTGGCTCATCGGCTGGAACCTCGTTCTCGAGTACGGCATGTCGGCGGCGCCTGTCGCGACGACTTTCTCAGCGAACATACAGATAGCGCTCAACTCGATCGGCATCCATCTGCCCCAGTGGGCGACCGGGCATTACGCGCCGGCGAGCGGTACCTATTTCGATATCATCGCGTTCCTGTGTGTCTTCGGCTTCTCGATACTGCTGTCGCTCGGCGTGCGCGAGTCGGCCGGCACGAACTCGATAATCGTCATCATCAAGATGGCTGTACTGGCGTTCTTCGTCATCATCGCACTGCCGCACCTCAATCCGGCGAATTTCCATCCGTTCACTCCGAACGGTTGGTACACGGTGACGAAGTCTTTGGCGTTCCCGGTCATCGGCATCATCCCGGGTGCGTTCTACGCGTTCTTCGCCTTTATCGGGTTCGATTCGGTGACGGTGGCAGCCGAGGAAGCCAAGCAGCCGCAGAAGGACGTCCCCATCGGCGTGCTCGGCTCGCTCGCGCTCGGCACGCTGTTCTACACGGCGGTCGCGATCGCGCTCATCGGCCTCCAGCCGGCGACGCACATCGATCCGAACACGCCGCTCCCGACGGCCCTCGCGGCGGCGGGCCTCGGTGGCTGGGCATGGACCGCGATCCTCGGCGCGGTGCTCGGCACCTCGTCGGTCATCCTCACCGCGATCTATGGGCAGAGCCGCATCTTCATGGTGATGGCGCGCGACGGGCTGCTGCCGAAGGCGATCGCGACGATCCACCCGCGCTTCCGGACGCCGTTCAACATGACGCTCGTCATGGGCGTCGTCGTCGGTATCATGGCTGGTCTTTTCTCGCTCGATACGCTGCTGAGCTTCGTCAATACGGGCACGCTGACCGCATTCATCCTCGTGTGCCTCGGCGTGCTCATCTTGCGGCGGACGCAGCCCGACCGCCTACGGCCGTTCAAAACGCCGTGGGTGCCGCTCGTGCCGGCGATCGGCGTTATCCTGTCGACGATGCTCATGGTGTGGGGAACCGACCTCTTCATCTGGATCCGGTTCGGGATCTGGATGCTGATCGGTCTGCTCATCTACTTCGCGTACGGCTACAGCCACAGCGAAGAGCGGCGAGCCGCGCTTAGAGGCCGGGCGGCGAAGTAGCGGCGGGAGCCGAAACGGGCGGATCGGCCGCCTTCGGGCTCGTCGCTCCGATCGATCCTGCATCGAGCGCGACGAGATAGTGCTGACGCTCCGACAGCGTGCCCGTGCTCTTGCCGCGCGTCGTGATGTTCAAATTCGCCGCGACTGCGATATCCATCGAGACGGCACGTCGCGCCGCCGGATCGTAGTCGCAATGAAGCGTCACGTGCGACATTCCGACCGCATCGCCGAGAGCGATGCCATCATTCGTCACGACCGGTTCTTTCACCGGCGCGGTGCCGGACGCGGTGAGCGTGTACACGAGCACGCCGAGCACGGTTCGGCTGCCGGTCACCTGGAAACGCAAACGCGGTTGCGCCGTCATCCCGAAGAGCGCCATTCCGAGTTTCGCGGTCCACACACTTCCGATCGCGGGCGCTAGGCGGCCGTCATCGACGGCGCGATCCGCGAGGAACGAGAGAGGCAAGAGGAAGAGTCCGCCGAGCGTGCTTCCTTTACGATCTTTGACGTCGCCCTTCGGCGTGACGAGCGTCCAGCCGGCGCCGCGCTGCGACGGCGACGATCTCCCTTTGAACGTCGCGACGATCGTGCCGGACCGATGGAGAGACAAGCCGCTCGCATCGATGCTCTTGATCGCTATGCGCTCGCGGCCTTGAAGATCGGTCGGCGTCGCGGGTTGATGAACCGCGTGTCCGAACGGGTCCTTTCCGACGATCGCCTGCGACAACGTGCCATGAAGCGAGTAGTCGTAGACGTCGCCGACCACATGGGGGCGCGGCGAAACGCCGGGGAGCGGAAGCGTCGACCCGCCCTCAGCGACACCGGTCGAAGGCGAGCTTACGAGAGCGACCGATGCGATGGCGATAGCCGACAGCCAAAGCTGACCGACGCCCGGCCTCAACCGGACGCGAGTATCTCTCGGGGAAGGCACGAGGCTTTGGGTTTGCGTCCTGTGTTTTGACTCCTGGCGAAAGGCATTGACACGGGACACACCGCTGCGACACATGCCGTCGTTTCACGCAAAACCCGCGGGACGTGAGGAGCGAAATCGACGTCGAAGGTGCGTCCTCGCCCGCCACGGTACCAAGCCGAACGTTCTTGATATGGTGTCGACGTTTCACGTCGACGCCTGCCTAGTTTTCTTCAGGAGAACCACGACCATGACGTCGGAAGTCATCAGCGCCGCGTCCGCGGCGATCACGACGCTCATCATCGCCGCCACGGCGATCGCCGCGGTCGTCCAGATCCGGCAGCTCAAATTGGCAACGCAGCTCGAGGGCTACCTCGCACTCCATCGAGAGTACGGTTCGACGGAGATGTATGCGATCCGCGAGTACGTCGCAAACGAGTTGCCGCAACGTCTGCTCGACGAGAAATATCGCGGCGAGCTGGAGAGCGGTTCAGCCTTCGCCGGCACACATCCGGAACTCGTCCTCGGCAACTTTTGGGAGAAGGTAGGCACACTCGTGTCCACCGGCTTGTTAGCGCCGAACCTTTATCTCGAGACGGGCGCGTACCGCGTCATCGAAGCATGGGATCAACTGAGCGACGTGATCGCTTTGCGTAGGAAAAAGGAACCGCTACAGTGGTCGGGCTTCGACCACATCGTCCGGCTCAGCCGCGAATATCTCGAAAGCCGAGGCGGATTACCCCAAGCTCTTTGATTCAGTGTTCGGCGATCGTGCGAACCGCTAACGCGGGTTCACCGCATGCGCTGAGCGCGCGGTCGTCGAGCGATCCGGTGACGACGACCATGTCGCCGGTCGGGAAAAGCGCGACGTCGCTCGACGCGGCGACGAGCACGATTCTTCCACCCCACGGTTCGCCGCGGTGCTCAGAGAATTGCACGTACGTGCATTGGCCCGCGGGAGACGACCGCACGATGCGGCCCGATATCCACGAAAAATCCGGTGCATGCCCAAAGGCGGGATAGTCGCCGAGGACGATCGGCAGCGTCGCGCTCGGCGCCGGCGCGGCATCCGGCCCACCGCCGTGCGCGCACGCGCACGCGAACGCGGCGAGGCAGACGACGGCAGCACGGGAGGGGAGCATCAGCGCGCGGTTCGCGACGTCAGTCGCCCTGCCCCGCCGCTGAAGCAAGGCGGGCACATCTGCGCTTTCGAAGCGCGCTTGTCATGACGTCGAACGCCGATATCATCCTCTTCTCGTACTCGCTCATCGTCGTCGGTTTTGTCACCGGTCTACAGATGTGGTACATCGGCGGCTTGCGCAAGCGATCGATGCGTCTCG
>DASQJC010000393.1:0-6420 GCA_035631255.1 Candidatus Eremiobacteraceae bacterium
TACAAGAACGATCGCCAGAAACTCGCGGAAGAACAGATGAAGCTCTTCCGCGAGCACAACATCAACCCGTTCGGCGGCTGCCTGCCGACGCTC
The DNA here is from genome assembly GCA_035631255.1 of Candidatus Eremiobacteraceae bacterium. Classification (GTDB taxonomy): domain Bacteria; phylum Vulcanimicrobiota; class Vulcanimicrobiia; order Eremiobacterales; family Eremiobacteraceae; genus JANWLL01. The sequence continues at coordinate 94 of DASQJC010000393.1, forward strand.
ATCCAGATCCCGATCCTCTACGGCATCTACACGGCGATCCAGCAGCATTCGGCCGTGTTCTCACACGCGGGCTGGATGTGGATCGGCACGGCGTTCTCGCAGCACTCGCCCTCGATCCCGAGCTGGGTGCCGTTCATCACCGGGCCGATCTTCGCGGCGAGCCTCGCCGTGCCTGACAAGATCCTGAGTCTCGTCTATAGCATCTCGATGTACTTCTCGTTCCAGATGACATCGATGCCGACGTCGGATCCGATGCAGCAGCAGCAGCAAAAGCTCATGAGCTACATGATGCCGGTGTTGATGCTCGTCATCAGCCAGCGCTTCATCTCGGGCTTCGTGCTATACTGGCTCGGCTTCAACATCTTCTCGACGACCATCCGGTATTTCGTCATGCGCACGCCCACGAAGATCCCCGCGCCGCCGCAAGAGACGCCGGCGACGCTTGCCGGATATCCGCTCAACTGTCCGAACTGCAAGGAACAGCTCACCATCCAAAAAGGTTCGCGCTGCGCGGCGTGCGGCGCGAAGGTGAAGAAAGTCGCGCCCGCATCGAACGGCCAGATGGCGACGACGTCCGAGAGCAAACCCGCGACCAAGTAATTATCTTTCGACCCAAAGCGAGCGCGCGATAGACGCGACCGCGACTGACGAGGACGACATGAACGGATACGGTTACGGTGGCAATCGCGGCGGCGCCACGCGTCGCCCATATGGCGATCGTAATGATCGAGGCGATCGCGGCGGCTCCGGCCGGCGCTCTGACGGCGGTCGCAGCTACGGTTCGCGCGACGATCGCGGTTATCGCAATCGCCCGCCGCGGCACGTCGAGTGCCCGCCGGAACTGCGCACGCCGTTCAAAGACGCACGCGATTTTCTCGCCGGGCTCATCCGCGTCTTCGGATTACCGGCGCGGCTGTCGTTCGGGGGCGTCCAGCCTGCGCGCGACGGCCGGCAGATCGTCATCGACATCCGCGGCGTCCGCCCGCCGTCCGATTCTCGTCGCTACGACCGCGACGACGATCGCGACGACGAGCTCGGGCTGCTCATCGGCAAGCACGGCGCGACGCTCGACGCGCTCTCCGCGGTGACGAACGCGGTCATGCACAAGGCCGAGTTCCGCGACCTGTTCTTCGCTGTCGACATCGAAGGCTATCGCGCGCGCCGCACGGCGACGCTGCGCAACCTCGCGCAACGCTGCGCGGATCGCGCGCTGCGCGAAGGCGTGTCGATCGAACTCGATCCGATGCCGCCGGCCGAGCGCCGCATCGTCCACCTGACGCTTGCGAACCATCGCGATCTCGAGACCGAGAGCACGGGCCAGGGAAGCTCGCGGCGCGTCGTCATCATGCCGCGAGGCGGCCGACGTCCGGCTCCTCGCGAGGACGACGAGTACATCGACTAGGCGTGGATAGCGACACGATCGCCGCCGCCGCCACGCCGCCCGGCGTCGCGGCCGTCGCGATCGTTCGCATGTCCGGCCCGCAGGCGCTCCACATCGCGGACGCTTGTTTCGAACCCCTTCATCCCGGTGGTTGGCGCTCGGCGCGGATGCGTCGCGGCTGGGTGCGCGATCCGCGATCGCGCGCGCGCATCGACGATGCGCTGGCGGTCGCATTTCCAACGCCGAATTCGTACACGGGCGAAGATGTCGTCGAGTTCCACGTCCACGGTGGCGCCGGCGTCGTCGGCGCGGTGCTGCTCGCCGTCTATTCGAGCGGTGCGCGCGCGGCGGAAGCCGGCGAGTTCACGCGCCGCGCGTTCGTCAACGGGCGTCTCGATCTCGCGCAGGCGGAAGCGGTCGCCGATCTCATCGGCGCCGAGAGCCGGCTTGCGGCGAAGGCCGCTGCGATGCGACTTGAAGGGGTCGTCGGTCGCAGGCTACGCGCTCTGCGCGACGAGCTGCTTGCGGTACTCGTCGAGATCGAAGCGCACGTCGATTATCCGGACGAAGTAGAATCGCCCGACGGTGTGCGCATCGATGCGATCATGCGTGCGCAGCGGATCGCGCTCGGCGATCTGCTCAAAGGCGCGGGCGCGGCGCAGGCTTTGCGCGACGGCCTCGATTGCGTCATCGCCGGACCGCCGAACGCGGGCAAGTCGTCGCTGCTCAACGCGCTGCTCGAGGCGGAGCGAGCGATCGTATCGGACATCCCCGGCACGACCCGCGATATCATCGAAGATCGCGTCGCGGTCGACGGCGTCGTGCTGCGCTTGCGCGACACGGCAGGGTTGCGCGCGACGACGGATCTGATCGAATCGCAAGGCGTCGAGCGCGCTCGCGCGGCGCTTGCTCGTGCGGAGCTCGTCTTGCTCGTGATCGACGGATCGCGCGCGCTCGGCGCCGACGAGCGAGCAGCCCTTGAAGCGACGCAAGGACCGCCTCGAATCGTGCTCGCGAACAAAGCGGATCTCGGCGACGAGGGAGCGCGAGAATTACGGGATATGCCTGATTTTTCAGGCGATCCGGACGGGCGGTTCATCGCCGGAAGCGTTCGAGATCCGGCCTGCATCGGGCAGCTCCGCGCGGCCATCGCGCGCGTCGGTTGGGGCGGAGCGATCGTCGACGCGAACGCGGCGCTCGTCGCGAGCTTGCGTCAGGCGGATGCGCTCGCGCGCGCATCTGCGTCGCTCGAGCACGCGATGGAGACGATTGAAGGCGGCTATCCTATCGATCTTCTCGCGGCCGATCTACGCGCGGCGGTCGGCGCGTACGGCGAAGTCACGGGTGAGACCGTGACCGCTGATGTCCTTGATGGCATATTCTCGCGTTTCTGCGTGGGCAAATAGCGAAGCGAGCATGACGCACCGCGCGCTCGGACGAAAGAGCGCGGGTGCGAAGCGATTTCGGCGTCATCGTCATCGGCGGAGGGCATAGCGGCTGCGAGGCGGCCCTCGCTTCGGCGCGCATGGGCGTGCCGACGCTGCTCGTCACCGGTAACCGCGACACCATCGGTCACATGCCGTGCAATCCGTCGATCGGGGGACCAGCGAAGGGTCAGCTCGTCCGCGAAGTCGACGCGCTCGGCGGCGAGATGGGTGTCTGCATCGACCACACCTATCTCCATGCGCGGTGGTTGAACGAGAGCCGCGGCCCCGCCGTGCGTGCACTGCGGTCGCAAGCCGACAAGCGCGCCTATTCCGTGCGCATGCGAAGTACGGTCGAGGCGCAGCCGGGTCTGACGGTTCTTGAGGATCTCGTCAGCGAACTTATCGTCGACGCCGACGGCATTGCCGGGGTCGGGTTGCAGAGCGGGACATATATCGGCGCACGTCAGGTCGTCGTGAATTCCGGGACATTCATGGGCGGCAAGCTGTTCGCAGGCGAGTCGGTGACGCCCGGAGGCCGCGCCGGCGAACCGCCGACGATCGGGCTATCGCAAAGTTTGCATCGTCTCGGATTCGCCACTGGTCGTTTGAAGACGGGCACACCGCCGCGCGTCCATCGCCGCTCAATCGATTGGTCGAAAGTCGAAGAGCAGAAGCCGAGCGCAGTGCCGCTCTCCTTCTCCTATCGCACGAAGCGCGCGTTCCCCGGTCCGCAGCTGTCGTGCCACATCACGCACACGAATGCGCGGACGCATGAACTCATCCGCGACAATCTCCATCGCTCGCCGATGTACGGGCTCGGCGTCATCGAAGGCGTCGGTCCGCGCTATTGTCCGTCGATCGAAGACAAGGTGATGAAGTTCTCGCACAATCCGAGCCATCAGATCTTTCTCGAGCCCGAGGGTTGGGAGACGGATTCGATCTACGTCGGCGGCTTTTCCACGTCGCTGCCTGCGGACGTGCAGCTCGAGATGCTCCGCTCGCTGCCGGGTCTCGAATCCGCGGAGATGCTGCGCGCCGGTTACGCGGTCGAATACGATTTCGTCGATCCGCGCGAACTGCGCGCGACGCTCGAAACACGCCGAATTCCGGGCCTTTTCCACGCCGGGCAAGTCAACGGAACATCCGGCTACGAAGAGGCGGCGGCGCAAGGAATCGTCGCCGGCATGAACGCTGCGCTGCGTGCGCAAGGCAAAGAACCGGTCGTCTTCGATCGCGCGACCTCGTACATCGGCACGCTCGTCGACGACCTCATCACGCAAGGCGCCCCCGAACCGTATCGCATGCTGACGTCGCGTGCAGAACATCGGCTGTTGCTGCGGCACGACAACGCAGACGAACGTCTCACGCCGATCGGACGAGCAGCCGGGCTCGTCGACGATGAATCGTACGAGGCGTTTTGCGATCGGATGGACGCGCTCGCACGGCGGCGCTCGCATCTGAGCGCGACACGGGCGAGCCGGGAAGAATGCGCGCGATTCGGTGCGCAAACCGGAGCGACGTACGCGGATTTGCTGCGCCGGCCGGCGGTAGAGTATCGCGATCTCTTCCCCGACGACGATACGGATTCGACTGGCGATCGCGCGGCGATCGAGATCAAGTACGAAGGCTACATCAAGCGCCAGACGGCGGAAGTCGAGCGCCTCTCAAAAGCGGAGCACGTCGCGATACCCGACGAGTTCGACTATGCATCGTGCCGCGGGCTCTCTCGCGAAGCGCGCGAGAAGTGGTCATCGCAGCGGCCGCAGACCCTGGGTCAAGCGGGGCGCATACCAGGCATCACGCCTGCAGATACGGCCGTCTTAGCCGTATTTATCCACCAAGCGAAATCCATCAAGCGGAAAGCCGCAGCAGCGGCGCATGACTGAAGGCGAATCGCGGCTTCGGGAAGGGCTTATCACGCTTGGCTTCTCGGACGATTCGATTGCAGATCAACTTCTGAGATATGCTGACCTCGTTTTAGAAGCGAATCGTCAAACGAACCTCGTCGGTGCGTCGTCGCTCGAGGAACTCGTCGCCGCGCATCTTCTTGACAGCCTTGCGCCGCTTTCGGATCGTACGATTCGCGGCCGGGTGATCGACATCGGCAGCGGTGCTGGGTTTCCCGGAATCCCGATTGGAATCGCCTTCGCGCCGGCTTCCCTGATGATGCTCGAACCAAGGGCGAAGCGAGTTGATTTTCTCTCGGGTGCGATCGAGCAGCTTGGCTTGAAAAATGTAGATGCGCGCAAGTCGATGGCTGAGACGGCGGGCAGATCCGACTTGCGTGAGTCCGCGGACCTGGTTAGCGTACGGGCGGTAGCAAGTCCGGCGATTGCGCTCGAGCTCTCGGTGCCGTTGCTCAAGCGCCACGGCCGAGCGTTGCTGTACGTCGGACGGCAACCGGCACCCACCGATCATGAGCTTGATGTCGCCGATATGCTCGGGGCCGCCCTTTTGGAGGCCAAACCGGTTGAGGTCCCGTACTTGCAGGGCGTTCGGCACGGCTGGTGGTTTGAGAAGAAGAAGTCGACGCCGCATGAGTACCCACGTCGGGCAAAGGTACCGTCGAAACAGCCATTATGAGATTCGAGTAGTTCCACGTGGAACGTGTCCCGCAGAGTGTCCCGCATAACGAAATAGACGCTGCCATTCTCGGGGCTTTGCCGAGCGGCGGCGTTTTTGCGGTCGGCGGCCGCGTCCGCGACGAGGTATTGGCTGAGCTCGGCCGTCTGAATCCCGAATATGATCCGCCGAACCTCGATTATCTCGTCACCGGTCTCACCGTCGAGCAGATCATCAAGGCACTCGCACCGCTCGGTCACGCGGACTTCGTCGGCGCGTCGTTCGGCGTCATCAAGCTCGCGACGCGCGGTCAGATCGTCGACATCGCGTTGCCGCGGAGCGAGCGATCGACCGGAACGCACCATCGCGATTTCGAGGTGAAGTTCGGTCCGGACATCGCGATCGAAGACGATCTTGCTCGCCGCGACTTTCGCATGAACATGATGGCGCGCGATCTGCGCAGCGGCGAGATCGTCGATCCGTTCGGCGGCCGCGACGACCTCATCAACGCGCGTCTCGATGCACTGACCGCCGACGCGTTCGTCGAAGATCCGCTCCGCGTGTTGCGCGGTGCACAGCTCTCGGCTCGTTTCGGCGTCGCCGCGACAGCCTCGACGCTCGATGCGATGCGAACCGCATCGGATCTCATACCGACGGTCGCCGCAGAACGCGTCGCAGAAGAATTGACGAAATTGCTCGTAAAAGCGCATAATCCGAGCGTCGGATTCGAGCTCCTTCGCGAGGTGAGCGCGCTCCATCACGTCCTGCCCGAGCTCATGGAAGGCTGGCAAGTCGAGCAGAACGAGTTCCACGCGTACACGGTGTACTACCATAGTCTCGCGTGTTGCGACTACGCGGAAGAAGACGCGCGGCCGCGCGATCTAGCGGTCAGGCTAGCGGCGTTGCTCCACGATGTCGGCAAACCGCGAACGAAGGAAGGCCCGCATTTCTACCGGC
>DASQJC010000394.1:0-4501 GCA_035631255.1 Candidatus Eremiobacteraceae bacterium
GAGTCGTTCCTCCGCGATCGAGGCGCGGAGCACGTCCTCATCGAGGGCACGACGGCACTCGATTGGATCACACCAACGGCGTCCGTCATGGTCGCGACTGACCCAGGTCGGAAATGGAAGGAAGTCGCGCTCGATCGCATCACGTCGTGCGACATCGTCCTGCGCAACGTATTGCCGACGACGTCTGGTGAAATCCCAGCCCCTCCTGCTCTCTCGTCAGCGCGTCCTATCGACTGCGATTTGTCGAACGTCGACGACCCCGGTACCCTCGAATATCAGCGGCGGCTAACCCAGCTCTGCGCCGCGCTCGGCGCCTAGCGCCGCGTGCTAGAAGATTTTTCGCGCCGCGTTCTTCATTTGACGCAGGCTCGCAAAGGGCAAATCCGACAGGCGGACAATTCTGGTGCCCCTCACAGTAAAAGGAGTCATCGTCTCGTGAAACAGCGCAGGTTAGGCAAGCACGGTCCCAGCGTCTCAGCCATCGGGCTTGGCTGCATGGGGATGTCAGAGTTCTACGGCACGACATCGGAGCCGGAATCGATCGCCACCATCCACCGCGCGATCGAACTCGGGTGCACGTTCCTCGATACCGCCGACATGTACGGACCGTTCAAGAACGAGCGGCTCGTCGGCAAAGCGATCGCAGATCGGCGCGATAAGGTGTTCATCGCGACGAAATTCGGCAACCAGCGGACTGAAGACGGCGAATGGATCGGCATCAACGGTACGCCGGAATATGTCCGTCAGGCGTGCGACGCATCGCTCGAACGTCTCGGCATCGATCGCATCGACCTCTACTACCAGCACCGAGTCGACAAGTCGGTGCCGATCGAGGAGACCGTTGGCGCGATGGCCGAGCTCGTCAAAGCTGGCAAGGTCCGCTATCTCGGACTCAGTGAGGCCGCGCCCGCGACAATCCGTCGTGCGCACGCCGTCCACAACATCACCGCCTTGCAGACCGAGTATTCGCTCTTCACACGCGACGTCGAAAAAGAAATTTTACCGACCGTCCGCGACCTTGGCATCGGGTTCGTCCCATATAGTCCGCTCGGCCGCGGATTGCTCACGGGCGCGATCAAGTCGACGAGCGATTTTTCCGACGGCGATTACCGCGCGAACCATCCGCGGTTCAAAGACGAGAATTTCGTGCACAACCTCAAAGTCGTCGCGCTTCTCGAATCGATGGCGGCGAAAAGGGACATCACGCCGGCACAGCTCGCGCTCGCGTGGCTGCTTCACCGCGGCGATGACATCGTGCCGATCCCGGGAACAAAACACAAGACGTTGCTCGAGCAGAATTGCGCAGCCGTCGATGTCGAGCTCGACGCCGACGACGTTGCGCGGATCTCAGGGGTGGCAAGGCCTGGAGCGTTCGCCGGTCCACGCTATGCCGACATGAGCTCGGTCAACGCCTAGCGGCGGACGACGCTCGCCGGTCCTCGCACTCGGTCGACTTGGTTCACGGCGTGGAGCGGAGCGTCGCCGCGCCGATACCGCTCGATGTTCTCAGCGACGACGTGCGCTATGCCCTCGTACGACACGTCCGTCACGCCGGCGACGTGCGGCGTCGCGATGACGTTGTGCGCGAAGAGCGGATTCGACGCATCGGGCGGCTCGCTCCAGAAGACGTCGAGGCCGGCGCCGGCGAGCCGGCCGGCCGCAAGCGCGCGGGCGAGCGCATCGTGATCGACGAGTCCGCCGCGAGCGACATTGATGAGGTACGATCCGGGCTTGAACGCGGCGAGCGTGCGCTCGCCGATGAGGTGGTGGCTCGCAGCATCGTAGTTGACGCATAACGCGACGTAGTCGGCTCGCGCGACCGCGTCATCGATGTCGTTCGGACCATAGACCCGCTCGACGCCGAGTTCGGGCGCGCCGAGTTCGTCCGGACGCCGCCTCACGGCGATGAGCCGCATGCCGAAAGAGCGCAGACGAACGGCAAGCGCGGAACCGATGTCACCGAGACCGATGATGCATGCGGTCTTACCGTGCAACGCGAGGCCGCTCGGCTCTCCCATCTGCGTCTTTGCGATGTTCGCACCGGCCGGCCAGCGCCGCGAAAGCGCCAGCATCAGCAGCACCGCATGTTCGGCGACCGACTCGGCGTTGCCGACGCCGCGGCTCGGCACGCGCGCGACCCAAACGCCTGCTTGCGTCGCAGCCTCGACATCGATCGTCTCGAGACCGACGCCGAACTGCTGCACGAGTCCGAACGTTCCGGCAGCGATCGCGGCCGCATCGATCTGCGCGACATAGGGGACCACGACCTCGACGCCTGCGAGCGACGACATCAGCGCCGAGGGAGCGCACGCCGTCACGCGATCCTGAGGCACGAGCGGTTGGAGACGCTTGCGCGCCTCGCTGTAACCTTCGGCCGCCACGAGGATGTTCACGGCGAGCCCGCTTCTTGGGGACTGAGACCGCGCCTGCGGACTATCCACAAGGAGAGCAAGGCGTCCCACAGAACGAACCCGCGAGGCCTAACCGCTGAGCGCACACGGGTATCTTTGTAGAGTGTGCGAGCAGCGGCTTGCGCACTTTTCCGGCTACGGAGGTTCCCTCATGGCAAAGACTATCGGGATGCTCTTCGGTTGGATCTACACGATCGTCGGCATCGCCGGATTCATACCCGCGCTCGGCGGATCGTTCTCGATGACCGGCACGACGTTGCTCGGCGTCGCGCAAGTCAACGTGCTGCACAACATCGTCCACCTCATCATCGGCATCGCCGGTCTCTCGATGTCGCGCACGGAAGAAGGCGCCGGGACGTTCTGCAAGACGTTCGGCATCATCTTGTTGCTCATCGGGATCATCGGCTTCATCCAGCCAAACCTGTTCGGCATCCTGCCGATCGGCGGCGGCGACATCTGGATCCATCTGATCACCGGCGCGATCCTCGCAGTCGCCGGTTTCGCGACGGCGCCATCGCGGAGAGCAGCCGCTTCGTAGTCCTTTTCGCACACCATTGTAGTAGGCCGATCGAAGGTCGGCGCCGAGCTTCGCTCGGCCTGCTACATCGACATCATCGTCGACGTGCTGCTTGTCGTAACTCGCTGCAGAGCTCTTTGACTGCGGCCTCTTTGTCCGCAGACTTTGTCATCCGATCGATGAGCGCGCTGCCGACGACGACGCCATCGGCGTAACCCGCTATCGCCCGCGCGTGTTCAGGCGTTGATACGCCGAAACCGACCGCAAGCGGTTTATCGGTGAGCGGCCGCAGCCGGCCGACGAGCTGGGCGACCGACGCGTCGAGCGACTGCCCCGCGCCGGTCACGCCCATCCGGCTCACGACGTAGACGAAGCCGCTCGACTTCTGCGCGATCATCGCGATCCGGTCGGCCGGCGTCGTCGGCGCGACGAGAAACGTCAGCGGCACTTCCTTTGCGGCGAAGATCATCGCGATGTCCTCGGCTTCGTCGGGCGGGAGATCGGGGATGATCGCGCCCGAGAATCCCGCTTTCGCGAGGTCGAGCGCCGTCCGTTCGACGCCCCGGACGAATATTGGATTGAAATACGTAAAGGCGATGAGCGGCGCCGCGACGCGGTGTTTATCGACTGCTTCGATGGTCGCGAGAACTCCGTCAAACGTCGTCCCCGCTCGCAACGACCGTTGTGCCGCCGCTTGGATCGTCGGACCGTCGGCGAGCGGGTCGGAATAAGGTATGCCGACCTCGATGATGTCCGCTCCACCTTGTGCTGCGGCTTCGAGCAGCGCCGGCGTTTCGGCCAGCGATGGGTCTCCGGCCATGAGATATGGTATCAACGCCGCTCGGTTCTCGGCGGTGCAACGCTCGAATATAGATGCGATCTGAGCCAGCGTCATGCCGTCGCCGCCTTCTTTTGGGCTCGATCGAGTGCGAACCGGACGGCGTCTTTATCGCCGCGGCCGGAAAGATTGACGAGGACGATCGCGTCGGACGGGAGCGTCGCAGCGAGGCGCTCGGCAAATGCGACCGCGTGCGCGCTTTCGAGTGCGGGCACGATGCCTTCGAGCCGCGCGAGCCGTTCGAACGCGGAGCGCGCCTCATCGTCTGTCATGATGACGTATCGCGCGCGGCCCGACCGCTCGAGATGCGCGTGTTCGGGCCCGACGGCGGGATAATCGAGTCCGGCCGAGATCGAGTGCGTCGGCGCGATCTGTCCGCTGACGTCTTGAAGCACGAGCGTCCGAGCTCCATGGAGCACGCCGACCGATCCGGCGCTGATGCTCGCAGCGTGCAGACCGAGCCGCTCGAGACCGAGGCCGCCGGCCTCGACGCCCCAGAGCTTCACGTCGGCGTCGTCGAGAAAGCCGGCGAAGATGCCCATCGCGTTGCTCCCTCCGCCGACGCACGCGACGACGTGATCCGGCAGCTGTCCGAATCGCTCGAGACATTGCGCCCGCGCTTCATCGCCGATCGTACGCGCGAAACGTTTGACGATCATCGGGTATGGATGCGCGCCGACGACGGAACCGATGACGTAGAACGTCTCGCGCGCCGTGGCTGCCCAATCGCGAAAC
>DASQJC010000395.1:0-3283 GCA_035631255.1 Candidatus Eremiobacteraceae bacterium
GACCTGCTCCGCGGCTCGGCGACAGCAACGGCCACGCCTCCGGCACCACCCCCGACGCCGACCTCGTAGAACGCAACTAAGGGGAGCGGTCGAGATTTATCTTGACCGCCGCGGCCTCGCATCGCGGGATAATGGGAGCGGTCGACCTTTACGGTCGACCGCCGCGGTTGCGGCCTAACGCACGTTGCTGAGCGTCGCCGTGATCGGCAGCGTCAGGTTGCTCGAGTGGATCGGGTGGACTTTGTCCGCCGGATTGATGTAGTGCATCGCCTGGTTGACGGCGATCGCCGCCTCTGATGTGCCGCACGCGATCAATTTGAGCTTGCCATCATGTGCTACGACGTCGCCCGCCGCGTAGATCCCCTTGACGCTCGTCTCTTGCGTCGCGGTGTTGACGACGATGCCGTTGCCCTCGACCTCGATGCCCCACTCCTTGACCGCCCCGAGATCGGAGACGAAGCCGAGCGCGCATAAGATCGAATCGCAGTCGTGCTTCGTCGTCTCTTTCGTTTTCTTGTTGACGATGGTGACCGCATCGACGGAGCCGTCGCCATGGACGATATCGATCTCGCAGTCCGGCTGGTAGATCTTCGCGTTAGATGAGCGCAGCTGATCGACGGTCGACGCATGCGCGCGGAACGCAGAGCGGTGCACGACGGTGACGTCTTTCGCGCGCGGCAACAGCGCGAGTGCGTAGTCGACGGCCGAATCGCCGCCGCCGACGATGACGACGCGCTTGCCTTCGAAGTCCTCGAACGTGCGCGCGTAGTATTGAACTCCCTTGCCTTCGAACGCCTCAGCCGTCGCCGCGGCGAGTTTGCGCGGCCGGAACGCACCGATGCCGGTCGTGATGATGACCGCTTTCGTGAGGTGCTCGGCCTTGTCGGTCGCGATCTTGAAAATGCCGTCGTCCTGCCGGCTGATGTTCGTGACCCGCTCTTCCATGCACTTGGCGTGGGGCCACTGGAAGGCCTGATCGACGCAGCCTTTGACGAGATCTTGGGCTACGATCGCCGGAAAACCGGGCATATCGTAGATGTACTTCTCGGGGTAGAGCGCGTAGAGTTGACCGCCGAGCTCGGGCAGCACATCGATGACCTTAGCGCGCGCGCCGCGCATACCGGCATAAAAAAGTGCGAAGAGGCCGCTCGGTCCCCCGCCGATCACCGTTATGTCGAACGTTTCCACGCGCGCTTCATTCATCGCGCGCAGGGTCGGTCCTCCAGCCAAGCGTACATGCGCGCACCAGGACGATTGACGATTCGATCAGACGACGAAAGGATCCATGACTTAGATGTTCCTATCGGTCTCACGTTACGCCGGCGTGCTCGCCGCATTGCGTATTTTCACCGGACTCGCGTGGCTCAGCCACGGACTTTTCAAAGTGACCGACCCGCAATGGAGCGCACCGAACGGCGACTTCGTCAGTTTTGTCGGCGACATGGTGCAGCACACGTCGGGCCCGTATCACGATTTCATCACGAACTTCGTCATCCCACATGGGGCTGTGTTCTCCGTGCTCGTCGCTTGGGGTGAGACGCTCACCGGCGTGTCGCTCGTGCTCGGTCTCTTCACACGGCTCGGCGGCATCGTCGGCGTGTTCTTGCCGCTCAACTATTGGGCCGCGAAGAACGGGTTCATGCAATGGCAGAGCATCGGCGGATTGGATCTTGGTACCGCCGCCTTGTCGATCATCAACGCGCTATTGCCGACGGGTCTCGTATGGGGCCTCGACGGTCTGATCGCTGGTCGGAAAAAGTCTGCGACGACAGGCACAAAGTCCTGAAGGCGGCCGTCGCGCAACCGAGGGGCGCCTAAAGGGACCGCCGAACTTGACGGTTCACACGATTCGCGCGCCTGTCGCGGGAGGATTCTTTCGATGCTCACCAAGGTGACTCGGCCGACGATCGACGACCTCGCGCTCTCACCGGGCAAACGCGCACGGCTGCACCGGATGCTCTACGAGTATGGACCGGGCAACGGCACGCTGCTCTTCCTGCCGATCGATCAAGGCATCGAACACGGACCGGTCGATTTCTTCGACAACCCCGATAGCATCGACCCCGACTACGAGTATCGGCTCGCGCTCGAGGGCAACTATTCGGGCATCGCGCTGCATTACGGTCTCGCGGCGAAGTACTTCACGAAATACGCCGGCAAGGTGCCGCTCCTGTTGAAGATCAACGGCAAGACGAACGTGCCGAGCGACGACGATCCGTTCTCGCCGCTCACCGGCAGTGTCGAAGATGCGGTGCGCCTCGGCGCGGACGCGGTCGGCTACACGCTGTACGTCGGTTCGCCAAGTCAAGCCGAGGATATCAAGCAACTGAGCGACGTGCGCCGCGACTGCGAGCGTTACGGCATGCCGCTCGTCGTCTGGTCGTATCCGCGCGGTAAAGCGATCAAAGAAAAAGGCGGACAGGATTCGCTCTATGCCGTCGACTACGCGGCGCGCATGGCGTGCGAGCTCGGTGCGGACATCGTCAAGCTCAACGTGCCGAAGCCCGAACCGAACGAGAAAGAGCCGAAGCCGTACAACACGCTTAACCTATCCGAGGAAGATGCGGTGCGCAAGGTCGTCAAATCGGCAGGGCGCACGCTCGTGCTCATCTCCGGCGGCAGCAAGATCGGCGACGACGATCTTCTCCACAAAGCGCGCCTGGCGATGGACGCCGGCGTCACCGGCTTGATCTTCGGACGCAACTTGTGGCAGCGGCCGCTCGACGACGCTCTCAAGATCACCGGTCGCATCCACGACATGCTCAAGCAATACTCGGCGTAAGAACGTAGTCCAACTGGAAAAGCCGCGGCGGTCGACCATAAAGGTCGACCGCTCCTTTTTCCTTAGGAAAGGTTCTACCCGAAGCGGCGGACGGTGAGCAGCAGGCCGCCGTCCTTGCGATATGGATCGTTGTCCACGAAGGCGTTTGCGGTCGCTTCATCCTCGACGTCGAGGATGTACATGCCGCCTTTGCCATCCGCGAACGGACCCGATTCGACGACCTTCCCATCGGCCCGACCGCGGCCGAGGTAGGCGCGGTGCGAATCGACGGTCCGGCTGCGCGCTTCCATGTCGGTGTAGTCGATGATGACTAAGAATCGCATCTGACGATTTCGATCTCTCCGTCGGAGCGCGCCTCGGCCAAAAGGCTCTGACCTCGTACGGCCGTGCCTGCCAAGAGCGCCTTCGAAAGCGGCGCACGCAAGCGCTTCTCGACTATTCGACGAAGCTGCCGTGCGCCTTGGCGCGGATCGTCCGCCTCGCCGGCGAGCGCATCGAATA
>DASQJC010000396.1:0-5966 GCA_035631255.1 Candidatus Eremiobacteraceae bacterium
GGGCAGGGGGATAGCGCTCCGGCGTTCGAAAGTCTGCGGCCGGTTTAATCCGCGCGGCATCGTGTCACGTATATAGATGGAAGCCGGGCGTTTGCCATGTTCTCCCCGCTGGGCGTAAATGAGGAGAAGCGATGTTCAGACAGTTCACCCGTGTTCTCGTCGGGATTTCTTTAGCAGCAGGCATCGCCGCGTCGGTCGCGGCTTGCACCTCGAGCGGCAGCGGCGGCACGTCGTCGGCGACGACCGCGCCGACCACGGCGGCCGGCGGCGGCTCGATGGCGGGCGGCTCGATGTCCGCGCCGCGCGACATGGGCAAAGACACGATGGTCGGCGGTAAGATGATGAGCCGTTACGGCGGTCCGATCTACTCGGGCGCGCCTGCACTGTCGGTCACGGCGGCGCTCGTCGCCGCAGGCGGCGGAGGGGCGCACTTCTCGACCGCGACCGCGCTCACGTCGATGCTCGGCAAAGCGACCGTCGCGGCAGAAGTGAAGAAGCTTTCCGCGCAATACGGCGCTGCGAACGTCACGCAGTGGTTGAAGACGTTCGACTTCGCGGTGACCGACGCGCTCAAGATCGCGACGGCGAAGAAGGTCTCGCTGCCGGCACCGGATCCGAAGATGACGGGTAAAGCGCTCGCGACGACGCTTGCCAAAGCGGGGACGGCGCCCGACGGCACGTTCCAGATCGAGTTCTTGCTCGACAAGGCCGTTTCGCACCCGATCCACGTCCAAGTGATGAACGACATCGATGCGAACGCGGCGTATGGCAAGAAGGTCGATCTCCAATACCACGAGATCAGCAACCAGGCGTTCTACGACGTCGCGCAAGCGCTCGGTGCGACCTCGATCAAACTCTCTCCGCTCCACTAGACGTAAACGCCGGCGTACGGGGGTGAGCGACGCTCACCCATCGTACGCTGGAGCGCATGGACGAACTGCCGCCGACTGAAGCGGCGAACCCGTCGACCGCCGATCTTGACGCGCTCGAAACGCGCGCATTGCTCGCACGCATCAATGCCGAGGACCGCACAGCCGCGGCCGCGGTCGAACGCGCGCTCGATTCATTGACGGCGGCGGTTGATTCCGCCGTTTCGCGTTTACGCGCCGGCGGACGTTTGCATTACTTCGGCGCGGGCACAAGCGGCAGGCTCGGCGTTCTCGACGCGGCGGAGCTGCCGCCGACGTTTTCGACCGACCCTTCACTGGTCGTCGCGCACATCGCGGGCGGCGAAGCAGCTATGACGCGCGCGGTCGAGGGCGCGGAAGATGATGCGGATGCCGGACGCGCAGATGTCGCTGCGGCAAATATCGGATCTTCCGACGTCGCGCTCGGCCTTTCCGCGAGCGGATCGGCCGCGTTCGTCGTCGCCGCGATCGAAGCGAGCGCCGAACACGGCGCGTTGACGATCGCCATCACATGCGATCCGCGTGGAGCGCTCGCGCGCGCGGCGCGAATCGCGATCGTGCTCGAGACCGGCGCTGAAACACTGACAGGATCGACGCGCATGAAAGCCGCCGCCGCGCAGAAGATGGCGCTCACGGCGTTCAGCACGGCGATCATGGTGCGGCTCGGCAAGGTCTATCGCAATCTCATGGTCGACGTCTCGCCGACGAATCGCAAACTGCGCGCTCGCGCTTTACGCTTGACGCAGCTCGCCTCTGGTGCATCGCGTGAAGATGCCGAGCGAGCGCTGCGCGAAAGCGGCGGACGCGTGAAGATCGCTGCATACATGCTCGCGCGCAGCGTCGATGCAAGACGCGCTGAAGAAGCCCTCGATAAGAGCGACGGCTCTTTGCGTAGTGCGCTAGAGTTCACAGGCGATTCCCAGAAATAGATGATGAAGCGGACGACCTTAATGGTCGACCGCCGCGGTCTTGCAATGAGAATGGTAGGCCTAACCACTCATTGAAACCGGACCCACTTATCGTGCATTTCAAGAGCCTCCATCACTCATGTCCATAGCCCGCTTCGCGGTCAATCGCAGAGTCGCGGTCGCGATGCTCACGGCCGCGATCGTCGTGCTGGGCATTTTCGCCGCACCGCGGCTGCCGGTCGCCTTATTGCCGTCGTTCGCACCTCCGGTCGTGAGCGTGACGGTCGCCTACACCAACGCTTCACCTGAGACGATCGAGTCGACGGTAACGCGCCCGATCGAGAACGCCGTGAGTCGCGTCTCGGGTATCGATATCCTCGAATCGACGTCCGCACCCGGCGTGTCGAGCGTGCGCATCCAATTCGATTACGGCACCAACATCGACATAGCAGCTGTCGACGTGCAGCAGCAGGTCGCCCGGATCAGGTCGTCGTTACCGAACGATCCCGCGCTGCAAGAACCGCAGGTCATCAAGGCCGATCCGAACGCGCTACCGGTACTTTCGCTCGAGGTGACCGATCCTTCGCGCACGCAGCGTGATCTTTCGGACATCATCAACAACGAGATCTCCGATGAGCTCGCGTCGGTGCACGGCGTCGGAAGCATCGGCGTGTCGGGGGCGGCACAACGCGCGATCATGGTCGAGCCTGACGAGCATCGGCTCGCCGCCGCCGGCCTGACGCTCGGCGATCTCATGAATCGCATCGCGAATGAGAACGTCGATTTACCGGCCGGCATCGTCCAGATCGGTCCCAAGGAATACGGCATTCGCACCAGAGCGCTTTACGGTTCGGCGGCCGATGTCGCCGACACCGTCATCGCCGTGGGCAACGGAGCGCCGGTTCGCCTACGCGACGTCGCGAACGTCGTCGATGGGATCCAAGAGCAGCGAGTCTTCTCTCGCGTGAATGGACAGCCGTCCGTGCAGCTCACGATCAACGCCCAACCCGACGCGAACATCGTTGCGGTGGCCGACGACCTTGACGCGAAATT
The DNA here is from genome assembly GCA_035631255.1 of Candidatus Eremiobacteraceae bacterium. Classification (GTDB taxonomy): domain Bacteria; phylum Vulcanimicrobiota; class Vulcanimicrobiia; order Eremiobacterales; family Eremiobacteraceae; genus JANWLL01. The sequence goes on from DASQJC010000396.1 coordinate 2,870, forward strand.
CGCCGACATCCGCGAGAGATATCCGCAGATGCACTTCGAGACGATGCTCGACCAGCGCGAGTTCATCCTCACGGCGGCCGCATCGCTCGAGCATACCGCGTTCTATGGTGCGTTCCTGGCCGTGCTCGTCATCCTCGTCTTCCTGCACTCGTGGCGTTCGACTATCATCGTCGCGGTATCGTTGCCGGTATCGATCCTCGGCACGCTCTTCGTCTCATACCTGTTCCACGAGTCGCTCAACGTCATGACCCTCGGCGGCGTCGCTCTCGGGGTGGGCCTCATAGTCGACGATGCGGTCGTCGTCATAGAGAATATCTCGCGCTTCTTGCGTGCGGGCAACGCGCCGCCGGCTGCGGCGGAGAAAGCGACGACGCAGATCCTCACGGCGGTCGTCGCTTCATCTATCACAGTGATAACGGTGTTCTTTCCGCTCATGCTCGTCCCGGGGCTGCAGGGATTGATCTTCGGACCGTTCGCGATCGTCGTCATGAGCGCCGTAGGCATCTCCCTTATCGTTGCCGTTACGGCGGTGCCCATGCTGTCGGCGAGCATCCTCAAGCGTCGCGATGCGCAGGATGGGGAAGATCCTCGGAAGCGCTCCTTCCCAGCACGCTTTGACAAGGCATACGCACGCTTTGAGGACGCCTATCGACGCGCCCTCGCATATTGTCTTGACCGGCCGAAGCTCGTCCTCGCTTGTGCCGCCGGTCTGTTCGTGTTGGCGGTCGCATCTCTGCAACTCGGCATCGTCTCGACCGAGGTGTTCCCGGCGTCGGACTCGCGTTTCTTATCGTTCAACCTGCAAACGCCGAACGGTGAGGCGCTGGCAGATACGAACGCGGTCTCTACCCTCGTCGAAGAAGCGTTGAGGAAGGACCAGCGCGTCGTCGCCGTCTCGTCGACGGTCGGACAAACGGGATTCAGCAGTGTCCGCCCCGTGACGAATCGGGCCTCGCTCCAAGTCACGCTGCACCCTGGCACCAGCGCCGCCGAGGCTGCGGCGTTCGTGCGCGAGTGGCACACGCGGCTGACGAACGGGCCGGTCGATCCGAAGATGCGCGCCGCGCTCGTCGGCACGACCGTTCGCGCACAGACGATCGACATCGTCCAGCAGCAGATCTCACAGGGCCAAACGGCGCTCGAGCTCGAGCTGTACGGGCCGGATATCGACCGGCTGCAATCGCTTTCGGATGAAGTGATGGCGAAGATCGCGACGATACCCGGCGTCGGTACGCCCGACAAGAACGTCACCGAGGCGCAGCCCGAAGTCGATGTGTCGATCGACCGCTCGAAGGCGATGATGTCCGGCCTCGGCACCGGCGACATCGCGAACTTCATCAACACCGCTACGAACGGCACGACCGCGTCGTATTACCAAGTCAATGGCATCCAGTATCCGATCATCGTCGAGCTGCCGCCCGTGCAAAGACGCTCGCTCGACGCTCTAACCGGCCTAGAGGTACCGCCGGGATCTTCGGGTGCGACCTCCGGCGCCGCGAGTTCGGCAGCTTCCGGCGGCTACAACGCCACGGGAGCGAATCCGAACGGTGCGGGCTCGCAGGCACAGGCGAACGGCCTCACGCTCGGCAGCCTCGCGCAGGTCTCGACGGGGTTCGGGCCGTCGGCGATCAGCCGCGAAAACAGACAACGCCGGATCGAGATCGACGCGCCGATCTCGGGCCGCCCTCTCGGACCGATCCTTTCCGATACGACGGCGCTCATGAGCCATTTCAAGCTGCCGGATGGCTATCGTTGGGAGTTCGGCCCTGAGATCGAACTTGGACAGACGAGTTTCAACCAGATGTGGCTCGCGGTCGGCCTCGCTATCGTGCTGATCTACATGTTGCTTGCGGCGCAGTTCGAGTCGTATGTAGACCCGCTCATCATCATGACGTCGATCCCGTTGTCGCTCATCGGCATCATCGGCTCGCTCGTCATCACGAACCGGGCGTTCGGCTTGACGGCATTTATCGGCTCGCTTATGCTCGTCGGCATTGCGGTGAAAAACGCGATCCTCGTCGTGGAGTTCACGCGGCAGCTGCGTGAAGAGGGTCTGCCGGTTCGCGATGCCTTGATGCGCGCAGGCCCGATGCGCCTACGGCCGATCCTCATGACGATGTTCGCTACGTGCGGCGGCATGCTGCCCTTGGCGATCGGAATCGAGGCGGGCAGCTCGACGCAGGCGCCGCTCGCGACGGTCGTCATCGGTGGTCTCATCACGTCGACGTTCTTGTCGCTGCTGGTCGTCCCGACGCTTTATTACACGATCGCGCAACGGTTTGGCGGCCGATTCGTCAACCGGCGCATCACGACGACGGCACCAACGCTTGAGCGCGAAGACACGATCGAACTAGTCGGCACCGACGCCGGAGACTGAGTCTCGCCCTTAGCCGACTGTCTCAAACTAGACGTTCGGCCAAATCCAGATCCTATAGTGATCTGCTCCATCGACACCGTCCTCCGACAGCGTGTCTTTCCCGCCGTAGAAGATACGTACCGCGTACGATCCAGGCTTCACGCTGATCCGGGGCGACGTCGGCCAGTATTCGCCGCAACCCCACAACACCAACGCACCGCTCTGAACATCGATAGTGACGTCGTTGATGCGATCCCAACTTTCGCCGCCGACCGGATCCGGCGGCTTCTCGAAGACGTCGACTTCGAAGGGCACGTTCGTATCTCGATAGGTTCCGATGCCCAAGACACGGTCGCCGATCGCGAGTTCGCGAGCTACCGCTTCAGGCGTCCACTGCATCGAGAGGTCGTCGGTCGACGTCTCGTCCTTCAGGTGCACTTGATTCCAGCCGGCATATGGTGTGAATTCGAAGTGTTGAGTCATCGGACATCATTCTCGCTATGACGTGGTCCGCGCGAAGCGGACAGACGCGACGATCACGAGGAACAGGCCGAGCGACAGCATCGCGGTGACGGACGGCCAGAGCTCGGGCAGGCCGGCGCCGCGCAAGACGATCCCGCGCAAGATCTCGAGGAAATACGTCAGCGGGATCGCGTAGCCGAGCAGCTGCATGATCCACGGCATCGCGTCGCGCTCGAAGAAGAAGCCCGACAGCAAGATCGACGGCAGCATGATGCCCAT
>DASQJC010000397.1:0-2855 GCA_035631255.1 Candidatus Eremiobacteraceae bacterium
CCATGTATTAGCGGCTCCTTATGAGTCGGCAGTTCGCCGCTCATTAAACGCGGCTAACGGCTCGACCTTGCGGCCCTACGGTGCCCTTACTTCGCCGCCCTCACGGCGCCTGCGCATCCTTTGGAGAGAGCAGCGGATCCCCTTTCAGCGGCCATTTGATGCCGACCGATGGATCTTTCCAGCTAAGGATCCGCTCGTGCGCCGGATCGAAATGCGCGGTCATCTTGTACATGACGACGTTGATGTCGTCGAGCGCGATAAAGCCGTGGGCGAAGCCGCGCGGCACGTATAGCTGCAGATGGTTGTCGGCGGTCAGCTCGAAGCCTTCCCATTTCTTGTAGGTCGGCGAACCTTCACGGACGTCGACGATGACGTCGTAGATCTTGCCGACGAGCACTTGGACGAGCTTAGCCATCCGCATGTCGTAGTGCATCCCGCGGACGACGTTTCTCACCGAACGTGAAACGCTGTCTTGCACCCATTCGTCGCGCATTCCGAACAGCGCGTATTTGTCGCGCGAGTATGTCTCTTTGAAATAACCGCGATCGTCGTTGAAGACGTCGGGTACGTAGATCTTCGCATCGGGAAACGACGTGTCTCGGACCTTCAGCATCGGCCCGCGTTTAGGGAGGAGCGGTCGAGATTCATCTCGACCGCCGCGGTCGAAATGAAAAGGCCGTCTCCGGCCGAGCTAAAGCTCGACCGCTCCTTATTCTTATCCTCTGGGGTTAGAAGCCGCCGCTGTAGGGCGATGTGCCGAACGGACTCGCTCCGAACGGGCTCGTACCTGGAATGCTGCTCGTCGGAAGCCCAGTGAACGGACTCGCCAATGGGAGCGAACCCGAAGGCGCGCTGCCCGGCAAACTGGTGGTGGGAAGTCCGCCGCTGGGTGCAGATCCCGGCGGGTAGCCGCTATAAGGGTTCGACGAATAGCCGCCCGAGAAATTGAACGACGGATAGCTCCCGGAAACGGAACCAGCGTAAAGCGCCGCGGTTCCGTAAACGCCGCCCGAGTACTCCGGCCCGTTCGCGCCGATGTAGACGTACATCGGACGTGCACGATACGTCTGCACGTAGAGCGCGCGCTCGATCGTCTTCGCATCGGTCGCGAGCTGTAGCAGCTGCGAATCAGTCGCGCACGTCAAGCCGGACCACGCTTTGCCGCTCCACTTGATCGTCACGTCATCGCTCACCGGAATCGCATCGGTTGAACACTGCGACGTCGGATTCTTCGAAGCGAGTGACGCGCTTTGGAGATCGGTGAAGAAGCGATCGGTCACGTCGTTCTGGAGGTCGACGGTCGAGCGGCCGGCGCCATCGACAGCGACCGCGTGTCCGTTGGGCTGCACGACGATGCGGAAACCCGAATAGTCGCCGCTGCCGGGATCATAGATCGTCGCAGCGCCTTTGGGCACGGGCAATTGCGGCACCGGCGATGCGCCCAATAGAGCTATCGCCAGGGCGGGAACAAGGATGCCGCAGAGCGGCGCCAGGCGTGTCCGCATGTGACTGAACTTCATGATAGAACATGCGAGCGATGAACGCAAGCCGACCAAAGGCCCCTACACCCTAGGCCGTCCCGCGAACTCGCTGAGCAAGCGGCGCAAGCAGCTGTTAGCCTCCGGCCATCGCTCCGATGACCATGAACGGTTCTGCACCGTTCGCGACTGCATCAGGAAGCGGCGCATCGGGCGAATCGTGCGACAGATCTTCCATGCACGCGAAAAAGCGGACGAGCGCGCGCCTCTCGTGCGTCACGTGATCGCGGATCGTGCCGCGAAGGACCGGATAGTGATCCTCGAGCGCATCGAGTATGGAGCGCGGGGTGACCGGGGCATTCACATCCACCTTCACCTCGCCGCTGACCTTGGCGAGCGTCCGCAGATGCGCAGGCAAAACGACGCGGACCGTCATGCCAAGGTCTGCACCTCGACCGACAACACGGGCGGCAGATCGCGCACGATCGGCGACCACGAGTCGCCTGCATCAGCGGACGCGTATACCTGACCGCCGGTCGTGCCGAAGTAGACGCCGCTGTCTTCGAGCGTGTCGACGGCCATCGCGTCGCGGAGCACGTTGACGTAGCAATCGCGCTGCGGCAGACCGTTCGTCAGCGCTTCCCATTCGTCGCCGCCACTGCGGCTGCGATAGACGCGAAGCTTGCCGTCCGGCGGGTAATGCTCCGAATCGCTCTTGATCGGCACCACGTAGATCGTCTCCGGATCGTGCGGGTGGACGTCGATCGGGAAGCCGAAATCGGTCGGCAGATTGCCACTCACCTCGCGCCATGAATCGCCGCCGTTATCCGAGCGCATGACGTCCCAATGCTTTTGCATGTAGAGCACGCCTGAGCGGCCTGGATGCATCGCGATATGATGGACGCAGTGTCCGACTTCCGCATCCGGATCGGGTATTTGCTCCGAACGCAAGCCGCGATTGATCGGGACCCAGCTCTCGCCGCCGTCGTCGGTCCGAAACGCGCCGGCCGCAGAGATGGCGATGTACATGCGCTTCGGATTTTTCGGATCGATGATGATCGTGTGCAGACACATGCCACCCGCGCCCGGCTGCCAACCCGGCGCTGATGTGTGGTTGCGCAACGCAGGCAGCTCGGCCCACGACTTCCCACCGTCGGTCGTCTTGAAGAGCGCCGCATCTTCGATGCCGGCGTAGACCGTGTCAGGATCGGTCAGCGACGGCTCGAGATGCCAGACGCGCTTGAACTCCCACGGATGGGGCGTGCCGTCGTACCACCGATGCGTGCCGGGCGTACCCTCGTAAGTGAACTCGTTGCCGACGGGCTCCCACGTCTTGCCGCCATCGTCGGAGCGCTGGATGAGCTGGCCGAACCAGCC
>DASQJC010000398.1:0-2360 GCA_035631255.1 Candidatus Eremiobacteraceae bacterium
AGTCGGCGCCGAGGTGGACCTATGATTTCGACGCCGACGAACTCGGGAAATGCCACCGTCCGGACGATAGTCGTCATCGGGATCTCGCTCGCGTTACTGTCCGTCGACGTATTCGGGCTGCGCGAGATCTGGCATCCTTCCGGATTATTCGGCTACGGGACTAACGTCGACGGTGTGGTCACCGGCGTCGACGCGGGATCACCGGCCGACAACGCCGGCATTCGCGTCGGAGACCAGCTCGACGAGTTGGCGATGACACCTCAGCTGCGTTGGGACATGATCCAGATCCCTGAGGTCGAATCTCCGGGGATATCGAGAACCATCAGCTTCTACCATGCGGGCGTCCGGCGGACCGTCACGCTTGTCTCGGTTGTCGAACCGATGACGACCGCCAATCAAACGGTGATCGTCCTCGATGTGCTCGGTGCGGCGGTCTTCATAGGGCTCGGGGTGTTCATCGTCTTGATCAGACCCGAGCCCGCCACTTGGGGCTTTTTCCTATTTTGCGCCGGGTACGCGCCGCTCGCGACTAACGAGGTCGATCAGGTCGTTCCGACTCCGCTCATCCTCTACGTTTCAATGGCATTCAACACGCTTCAGAGTGCCGGACTCGCAGGCCTGATCCTCTTCTCACTCCGTTTTCTCCAGGATTCCGTCGGCGGCTGGCGGCGATGGGCTGGTTTCGCACCGCCCCTTGTCTTCGCGGGCCTCGCTTTTTCCGGAGCGGCCGAAACGGCGATGACGTACCTAGTCGGCAAACCAGCTGAGTGGATAGCCCATCTCGACGTAGCGTTCATTTCCATCGGCGTACTCATCGTCGCCTCAGCGCTATTGGATACATATATCCATCGCCCAGGCGCGGATCGGCAGCGCATGCGATGGGTGGTCTTCGGCTTCGGGGTCGCGATGCTGTCGCAGCTCGCCGTCAATATCATCCAGACCGAGGCGACGAACACGCCGTTCGTCGTCACCAACGCCTTAGGGCTGCTCGAATGCCTCGCGCCTTTGACGGTCGCGTACGCGGTCATCAAGCATCGCGTCATCGACGTGAACTTCGTCATGAGCCGGACGCTCGTCTACGCGGTCCTCACGACGATATTCGTCGCGGTCTTCGCCTTCATCGACTGGTTCGTCGGGAGAGTGCTCGATCAGACGCGCTGGGCTCTCGTCGCAGAGATCGCGGTCGCGATCGGTGTCGGGTTCTGGTTGAACGGGCTGCACGCACGCGTCGATCGCTTCGTCGACAGCGTCCTTTTCCGCCGGAGGCACGCTGCCGAGCATCGATTAGCTCGTTTGGCACGCGGATTGCCACACGCGTCATCGATCGACATCATCGACGCCTCTTTGATCGCGGAGCCATTCGACGCGCTCGATCTCGCATCGGCCGCGCTCTTCAGGCGCGACTCGTCGGGCCGCTACCGGCGTGTTTCGGCGATCGATTGGGCGCCCGGCATGGCGGTCGAACTCGCGACTGACGATCCCCTCATCCTGCATCTCCAAGCTGAGCGAGGAGCGATGCGGTTATCGGAGATCCACTGGTCGCGCGACGATGCACCGCCTGGCGCAGGTCGACCGGCGCTTGCGTTACCGATCACGGTCCGTCATGAGCTGGACGCGATCGCCCTGTTCGGTTCGCATCGAGGCGGCGAAGACTTCGATCCGGACGAAATGCAATGGCTCAACACGTTGTCGGCAGCAGCCGGCGCGGCATACGATCATCTAGAGGCCGATGCCCTGCGGCAAAGCGTAGAGCAGCTTAGGCGCGAGAACGAATCGCAGCGCCTCGTGCTCGAGCGCAGTGGGCTGCTCGCGACGTAGCGGCGACGGCGGCCGACTCAGTAAGTGCAGTAGTTCTCAGCGAACGACTCGCCGAAACCATTGGGGCCGAATCCCCACACGTCGTTCAATGTCGCTTCATAGGCGGCCCGGAACGAAGCCCCGCCCTGAGGCCCCACGAAGACCTTGGACCACTTCGTGCCATCCCAACGTTCGGCCAACAAGTCGTGCGACTCGTTGATCTGACCTAGTGCCCACACTTCATCCGGCGCTATGCCCGTCAGGGAAAAGATGATCGACGACGGCCCCGCCCCAGCTGGATTTGGTACGATGGACCAGCTCGCGCCGTCCCAGTGCTCGATGAGTGCGTGACCGAAGCGTGTCTCTGTGGCCGTGAACCCCGCCGCCCAAACGTCGGTCGGTGAAAACGCTTTGACTGTCTCGAAGTAATTGCGGACGTTGGGACTCTTCGTCGGCACGTAACGCCACTTCGAACCATCCCAGTGCTCGGCCAACGTGATATTGCGCAGCGGGCCGCCTCGTTTGCCCATGAAGGTCTCACCGACCGCCCAAACATCGTTCGT
>DASQJC010000399.1:0-16095 GCA_035631255.1 Candidatus Eremiobacteraceae bacterium
GATGTGCATGGACGCAAAACATGCCTTCCGGGCCGCATGACGTTCGAGTCGCGACGACCCGAGGTCAGCTCGATGACAGCGTGGGCGCGCGCGAACGGATATCGGGTCGTCGACGACTTCGCAGATCCCGGTCTGCACTTCGAAGGGTCGGGCGACGCGGTGTGGCATCCGGGTCGCAGATTGCTGTGGGGCGGCTACGGCTGGCGCACCGATCCACAAGTGTATCACGGCATCGCGGAAGAGCTCGGCGTGCCGGTTATCGCGCTCGCGTTGACGGACTCGACCTTCTATCACCTCGACACATGCTTCGTGGCGCTCGATGAACGCACGGTGCTCGTCCATGCGCCGGCGATCTCGGTCGAAGGAATGGAGATGGTGCGCCGCGTCTTCGCGCGCGTCGTCGAGGTCGACGCCGAAGAGGCGCGCCGCTTCGCGTGCAATGCGACGCTGCTCGCGCCCGGCGTCGTCGCGCTCGATCGGCGGGCGTCTTCGACCGCGTCGCGGCTGCGTGAGCTCGGCTTCAACGTCGTGGAACTCGACACAGGTGAGTTCCTCAAATCCGGCGGCAGCGCGTACTGCATGAAAAACGCTTTCTTTTAGGTTTTACGCGGAGCGGACGAAGTGGCCTGGGCGAAGGTGAAGTCGGTGCTTGGGCGAGATCTCGGCGGTCCGTCGCTGCTGCCGACGAAAGTTCTGGGGATCCGCCGCGGGTTCACGTTCGTGCTGGCGGCATCACTCCTTGTCCTCGTCATCGATCAGGCGTGGCTCCATAGACCGCCGGCACCCTACGTCCCACCACCCTCGCCGACACCGACGCAGGCGCCGCATTTTGCGCTGGACGATGTTGACCTTGGACCTGGTATACGACTGACGCGCTTCTATCCAAACGACAACGTGTGGGATGGATATGCGGTCGAAGCCGGCGACGGCAAACTCTATGTCAACTATTCGGGGAGTGTGTCACCGGCCCAGTGGGGGCTGGAAGTCCCCGAACGCACCGCGGTAGCGACCCTAGCTCAAGGTCACTTGAGCCCGATTCAGTTTTCGGCAAGCCCGCAAAGGTCGGCCCAGTACTCTCTGTCAGCAGAGCTCGAAGGTCTTTGGCACGGCCTCCCGATCATCCACGTTACGGACGGTGCCAATGCCCGCGATTGGTTCGTCACCATTTCTGGCTCTAAGATCGTCACGCTGACTCATCGACCGCCCATCTCCTATCAATCATCGCCGTGGTGCATTGCATTCGATGGCGGCCGCATCTGTAGTGTCATGTCGGGCGCGAACTGGGAGGTTTCCATATCGCTTCCCGGGCGCGATTCGCTGCTCGTCAAGGGCGCGCGCTATGCGAACGACCCGCCGTACGCCGGAACTTGGGATACGGGCAACGTCAAGCTCATCGGCGGCGGTCGCCACCACTTCTTGCTTGTCGAATATCACATCGGACAAGACGCTGCCGAGTGCCTCGAGGGCGACGCTCCTTAGCGCTTCGTCTCACGAACAAAGAGAGTCGAGAGCGTTGTCAGCCATTTGACATGAACGACAGCAGCGTTGATGTTGTCCGGCGCTGAATCTCAGCGAGCAGCGGAGGTCACCGATGGAATCACGCGACCGGACCAAGATATCGATCCGGCTCCTAGCATCGACGATCGTGCCGGCGTTGGTGCTGGCAACCATGAGCACGGCGGGTGCCGGCGCGACAAAGTCGCAAGATCCCACCACCAAGCTCGCGATTTGGACCGGTCACTGGGCTTACACCGAGCAAGACTTCAAGACGCCTTACAGCGACGCCCATATCGGCACCGGGATCGCGAATTGCTCTTGGGCGCCCAACCGGGAGTTCATCATCTGCGACTACTTCAATCACAACCCGAAACCCGGGCTTCCCGTGAACGACATCGCGGTCCTAAGCTACAGTCCTTCCGCCAAGACCTACACCCACGTCGGGGTCTTCGCCGACTCAAAGCCCGTTTGGCAGCGCATGACGGTCGACGGCGATACGTGGATCACATCGATTGAGATCCCCTATAAAGGAAAGACGCTTATCTACCGCACCGTCTACGTCTACGCGAATGATGACACGCGGACGGACGTCACCGCAGAGATCTCGTCCGACAATGGCCGCACGTGGACCACGGTGACGCGGTTCAAGGCGCACAAGATCGGGTCGAGCTAAAACCGCGGCGGTCGAGCTAAAGCTCGACCGCTCCTAACATCGAGATAAAAGAAGAGCGACCGGTCATCAAGACCGGCCGCTCGTCGGGTTACGTCGTCGGATTGTTAGCGCTTTTGGAACTTGAGCGCCTGGTCGAGTTCCGTGCGCGCGGCCTGGAGCGAGCTGACCGCTTTCTCGCGGAATCCGCCGTAGTCGTGCGCGTCGCGGGTCAGCGCGTCGATCGCTTGCTCGATGTTGTTCCGTGCCGTATCGAGGCTCTGGTTGCTACGATTCTGGCTGATCTGACCCATCGAGTTGTTCGTGCCCATCACCCCGTTCGGGTTCACCGCCGTCGGCGCGACCACGCCGTTGTTCCGGACTCCAGCCTGGCCCGGGTGCGCCTTGTCGAAGGCGAGGGCCGATTGGATGTCGCTGCTCGCGGTCTGCAGATCGTTGATCGCGGCGACTCGGTGTCCACCGTAGTCGTTGCGGTCGGCCTGGAGGCTCGAGATCGCGGTGTTGATATGCACGTCGACGAAGTGAAGGTTCGCGTTGCTCACACCCTCACCGGTGCCGCCGTTGCGGACGTTCGGGTTGTTGATGAAGTCGATCGCGCCTTCAAGCTCTTGGCGAGCTTGCTGCAGCTTGTCGATCGCGCGCGACTTGAAGCCGCCGTAGTCGCTGCGGTCCGCATTGAGCGCGTCGATCGCGGCATCGATGTGGCTGCGCACGTTCATTAGATTCTGCGTGCTGCCACGCTGGTTGCGGATATCCGCACCGCCGGTGCCGTTCTCGCCATTCTCCTCACCGTTGCCGTTGCCGACGTTCGTCGGAACCGGCACCGGGTTCATCGCCGGGTTGACGACCGGGGCCGGGATCGGGCTGCCGTTCCCGCCGCCGTTGCCGCCATGGCCGGCGCGGAGGTCAAGAGCTTGATCGAGGAACTGGCGCGCAACGCCGAGGTCGTCGCGGGCCGCTTCCTTATGGCCGCCGTAATCGCTGGCATCACGCTGCAAGCCGTCGATCGCGGCTTCGATGTGCCGGCGCGCGACGCGAAGATTCTCGTTGCTCTGCTGCTGGTTTCGCCGTTGCGACTGCGTAGGCGTAGGCGAAGCGTTCGCCGGTCGCGGCACCACAGGCGTCGCCATCGCGGCCCCGGCGCTCACGACGAGCGCTGCGAGCGTCGCCGCTGTCACCATCAATTTCATTTGGTTTATCTCTCCCTGGCAATACTGCCGATGATTGCGGGGAGTGGTCTCACAGGCGGACTCACTGCCCTTCGAGAGTTCCAACGACTCCGAAGACCCAAAGGTGATGCTGCCCGATGAGAAGCGGGTTAATTCCATACGAGATATCACGTCCCGTATCACGGGCGTGACATCAATTCGATCGGCTACAAGCCTTTAAGATAAATGCCGTCTGAACCAGTCGACGATCGCTTCGAGACGCGCTGCTCGAAGACGAGGCGGACCGACGCGCGAGAGGCCGTGGTCGGCTTCAGAAAACCGCAACAATTCGACGTCCGCTCCGCGACGTTTCAACGCGGTGAAGAGCTGCTCTGACTGCTCGATCGGGCAGCGAAAATCGTTCTCCGAGTGGATGAGCAGCAGCGGCACCGAGATCTTGTCGGCGAACGTGAGCGGCGAGTTCATCCTGTAAAGCTCTTCGATCTCTGAAGGCTTACCCCCGAGCTCGCTCTCGAGCATCCGTCCGACTTCCGACGTGCCCCACAGCGTCACGAGATTCGTCGCCGGCCGCATCGCGATCGCGGTCTTGAAGCGATCGGTGTGGCCCACGGTCCATGTCGTGAGGTAGCCGCCATAGCTGCCGCCGGCCACGCCGAGACGCTTCGTGTCGATGCTGCAGTGCGCGAGCGCGGCATCGAGGGCGTCCATGCAATCGTCGAACGCCGGCGCCGCCCAATCGCCTTTGATCGCGGCTCCGAACGCATCGCCGTAGCTCTGACTGCCACGCGGGTTGCAGAAGACGACGTCGAATCCGGCCGCGGCGAGCAGCTGGAACTCGAAGAAGAATGCGTCGCCGTACGCCGCATGCGGTCCGCCGTGGATCTGCAGGACGAGCGGCCGTGGAGCGTCGCCGGCGCCGCGAAGATGCCAGCCGTCGATAGGTCCGGATCGCGCCGCGGCGATGAATCGCTCGGCTGTGCCGATGTGCTTGCCTTTGCGCCAAGCTTCCGTCTCGGCCGTGATGCGTCGCCAATCGGAACCGTCGAGCTTCGAGGTGAAGATCTCGTTGGGCGTCGATGTCTCGGACGCCGTTGCCGCAAGTGTATCGCCGCTGATGGAAAACTCCGCGATCGTGTGCGAGCGGGGCGTTATCCGTTTCGCTTCGCCACTTTCTTGCACGCGATAGACGCCCGCGTTCCCATGATGCGTGCCGACCACAAGCGCGCTGCCGTCGTTCATCACGACGGGCGCCGATGCTGCGGGACTCGCGTCGAAGTCGTTGAGGACGTGGTTGCCGCAGATCCACTCAGAACCGGTCGTCAGACATTTGGCGCCGCTTCCGTCGGCCTTTACGGAGAACAGGCGGAGCGGCGCGACCGCGTAGCCTGACGGATCTTCGAAGCCGACGAAGTAGATGTGCGATCCGGCCGGATGCCATGCGGGCGCTTCGATCGCTCCGCCGAGATCGAGGATCTTACGGCCGGGCGAATTCTCACGCGCCTTCGCGACCCAAAGCTCTGTGCGCCACAACGTGTCGGCTTCGCGGTCGTGTTCGGCGACGTAGGCTATCGTCGTGCTGTCCGGCGACCATGCAGGGCTTCCGATCCAACCCGCGGCGTCGGTGATGAGTCCCGCGGTTCCGGCAGCGAGATCGACCAGCCATAGCTGCGGCAAATCGTCGAGATACCCGACGCCGTCGGCGCGATAGCGAAGCCGGTCGATGCGACGCCACCCACGCCGGACGACATCACGTCGCCGAGCGTCGGATGTCGCGATCGCGGCGATCATCCGGCCGTCGGGCGAAAACGACGCGGACAGCACCGCACCGTCGATCGGCGGAGCGGGATACGGCTCGCCTCCAGCGGTGTCGATGAACCAGATCTGCCGCTTGTCTTCACGATCGCTGATGAACAGCAGTCGCTTGCCATCGGGTGACCAGCGCGGCTGCATGTCGCGGGATGTCGAGCGCGTGTAGATGCGCGGCGCTTCGCCGCCGTCCACCGGAGCGACGCGGATACTACCGACATATCCGTCGTCCTCGCGGTTCATCGTCGTGACGACGTACGCGACCGAGGCGCCCGACGGACTTAGCGACACGCCTGTGACGACCGGCAGAGAATATAGGTCCTCGGGGTTTATGCTCGAGAGCGCGTCCGGCAAGAAGAAAGCTCCGTCTGATAATGACGACTACGAAGGCGCGCGGCTTCGCTCGTCGCCGACCGTTCGCCCTTTAGAACACAAGGTCGGCTTCCGCAGATGTGAGGCCGTCCGGGCGAGGCCGCGGCGGTCGACCATAAAGGTCGACCGCTCCAGACAGCGACTGCTGAAGGTCGAGAGATTCGGCGATGTGAAGCGCCCGCCGTGGTCTACGAACAGCAGCGAGACGGATTCACCATCACGACCGATCAGCGCAGATTCGATCTCGAGGCGATTTTCGATTTCCTCAACCGCGAAGCGTATTGGAGCCAAGGCATCCCAAGGCCGGTGTTGGAGAAGGCTATCGAGCGGTCGCTGTGTTTCGGGTTGCTCGAGGGTAAGAGCCAGATTGGGTTCGCGCGGATGGTGACGGATCGCGCGACCTTCGCGTGGCTCTGCGATGTCTACGTGATCGAAAGCTATCGCGGTCGAGGTCTGGGCGACTGGTTGATCGCGAGCGTTCTCGAACATCCGGAACTGCAGGGGCTGCGCCGGATCGTCCTCGCCACGCGTGATGCGCACGCGCTCTACAGAAAGAACGGATTCGAGACGCTGCCCACGCCCGAGCGTTGGATGGCGATCGCGAAACCGGACGTCTATGCGAAAGGTTCGAGCGGATGACCTCCGACAAGGCGTGGTCGTTCGCGATCGTGCTCTTGGCGGTCGCGGGAGCGATCGCGATCCTCGCCGTCTTCGCGCACGACTATCCGCTTTCACCGGCGACCGTGCCCACCCACTTCGGCGTGTCGGGTGCGGCGGATGCGTTCGGGCCGCGCACGACGTTCATCCTATTTCCGGCTCTCGGCGGACTGTTCGCCGCGATCGCCATCGTCGTGTGGGCGTTCTCGCCCCAAGTGTCGAGTACCGGAAAGCCGGTCCCTCCGATCCTCCCGATCATCGTCGTCCTCATCTTCGCCGAGACGACATGGATGATGTTCTTCGTCGAACTCGGGAGCTTTTCGGTGGCGCTCGGTCAGGCGGCGAGTCTCGGCTCGGGGATCTTCATCGGCGTCGCGATCGTGCTCGCGACGTCGCTCGTGCTGCTCGCTGTCACTCTGCTTTCCATACGCAGGATGGTCTGAAAGGATTCGACTGACCGATGTCTGTTATGATTTTCTTACACGTGCTGGCGATGTTCATCGCATTCGGGCTCACCGCCGGTACGGGCATCTTCTCGACGATCCTCGCGATGTCGGCCGATCCGAACATCATACGCGTCGCGATGGGCATCAGCCGGCGGCTCAACATGATCGGCGGCATTTCGATGTTGATCGGAATCCTGATCGGTTTCGGCATGGCGTCGGAAATGGGCATTTCGCTGGGGTCGACGTGGCTCGTCGTCACGTACATCTGCATCGTCCTCATGTTCGTGCTGCTCGGCGGCGTGCTCGGACCCTGGGCGGCGCGCGTCGAGGCTGCCGTCAAAGCGGCCGGATCGCAGTCGACCCCCGAGCTCGTGGCGGCGGTGAACAATCCCGGCGGTCGGATCGCGGGACCACTCGTCGGAGTCCTGTGGATCATCATCATCGCGATGATGGTGCTGAGGCCCTAGTGTCGTCCAAATCTTCGCCGAACGGCGCGAATGAGGTTCTTCGCCGAGCTTAGAAGCTTCGGCGAAGCGCCTTGCCGCAGTCGCCTTTGCGACTGCGTTCGTCATGCATTGTCACACTCGTCAGCGTACGCCGCACGAATTGAAAGGATGCACGAGCTATGAACTGGCTGGTCTTTCTTCACGTGCTCGCGATGTTCATCGGCTTCGCGTTCACGACCGGTTCCGGGATAGCACTGGGATTCGCTCTCGAGAGCAATGACATCGGCTTTATTCGAGGAGCGAGCGGGGCGAATCGACGGCTCGGCATGGTCGGCGGCATATCGCTGATCATCGGGCTCATCCTCGGGTTTGCAGTCGCGGGTCAGATGGGTTTGCCGATGACCGCGACCTGGCTCGTCGTGACGTACGTCTGCGTCGTCATCCTGCTGATCCTCGGTTTCGGCGTGCTCATGCCGTATGTTGCCCGCGTGTCCGCGGCGGCGGACGCATCAGGTTCTCAGGTGTCGCCGGAGCTTAAGGCTCTGCTCGCTCAGCCGACCGTGCGGATCGCGGGACCGATCGCAGGCCTGATGTGGATCATCATCATCGCGATGATGGCGCTGAGGCCGTAAGGGCGTCAGCGATCGCGGCCGGATAGCTGCATGCCGCGACGGTCTCTGCGAAGAAGTTCGCCTGATGGGCGACGATGTCGGGGACGAGCGGGAAGCGCGGATCGTGCGACGTCGTCCCCGGTCCGTACGAGCCGTTCGCGTCGATTGACAGCAGCCCGCGCTTGACCATCGCCGAAAGCGCGTCGTCGAGCTTCTCGGACAAACGCAAGCGCAGGTCGGGATCGAGGAACGCCGACGATGGGACCTCATCGAGGAGCGTTCGCACTCCGGCGAAGGCTGCGTCGCGCGTGAAGGTCGCATGGCTCGCCGACAAACCATCTGGCGATCTGAGCCAAGCCGCCAGCAGTTGGCTCAGCGTGATCGGACGCGACGCGGCAAGCGATGCGGCAAGGTCGTCCGGGTAGACCGGTCGCAAAACGCGGTAAAGCAATGAGAGGCGGCCGCCGGCGAAGACGTCGTAGCTGAGCGCAAGCAGGTAGTGCTCGCCGAGCGGGGCGACGCGCGAAAACGCCGTCCGGAAGCGATTGATCTTGCCGTCGCGCGTATACTTGCCTTCGGCCGTCAGATAGAGCGTGCCGCCGGCGCGCAAAACGCCTTCTATCCGCACGAGGTCGCTTTCCGTCTGAACCCGCGTCCGGTCGATGAGCTCGCTGCGATATGGCTCGTTGATCGTCGAGACCGAGACGTATTCGTGTTGTTCGAGAAGCGGCCGGCCGATGAGCGACTTCAATGTCGTCGCTTTGCCGAGCGCGTGGTTTGCGCGCGATGAGAAGACCTGTGCGACCGGGAGGTCGCCATGCGCATTGTGAATGGCGTATGCGAGGCTCGCGACGGAGCGGCGGCGCAGCTCGTTTTCGATCGGCAGTACGCCGAGCATCTGGTACATCCACGCCCAATCGACGAGCTCGACGATCCAGCGGATCGGCGCGAAGCGCACTTCCATGAAACCCGGCTCGAAGATGCGGCGCGATCCGACCATGTAGATCGGGCGCATCGACGGCTCTTGGACGTTGAGCCGCATGATGAGCGCAGTCGTGTCGAGATCGTGCTGATGGTTGCTGACGAGCAGCGTCGCGCCACGTTGTCGCGGCAGGCGACCCCAACCGCGGATCCGGTATGCGATGTTGTAGTATGGCGTTATGAGGAACATCGCGAATGTCTGGAGCGGCCCGCCCGCCGGCGGCAGCGACGGCAATTGCGATGTCGCCGGCTCAGACGATGCAGACTTACCGCGGCCGGCGAAGAGCAAGATCGCCGATCCGAGTAAGAAGGATGCTCCGCCCGCGACGAACAGCAGGCGATAGCCGAGCGCGAGCTGCGCGCCGAAGCCCGAGATGATCCACTTCCCGACTTGCGGTGCGATGATGTACGGCAAGTTCGCGGCGATGCCCCAGATGCCAAGGTCGCGAGCGACGTTCCCGAGCGCCGGCACCGAGTCGATCGCAAGGGCCCAGCCTGTCGACACGATCGTACCGTAACCAAGGCCGAAGAAAATGGCGAAGATGAGGATGTACTTCAGGTTGGGCTCCGCGGCGAAGCCGATCGCTGCGATGGCCATCGGCACGCCGGCGAACGCGACGACGAGCTTCCGCGGAATGCGATCCGAGACGTAACCCATCGCGATGCTCGAGACGATCGCGCCGGCGAGCGTCATGACGCCGGCGAGCGACGTGCTCGCCGATGCATCCTTGACCTTGAGGATGTCGCTGAAGAAGAAGAGGATGAACGTGCCGAGGAGCGCGAGTCCGAAGTTCGTCCAAAATCGCGATGTGAAGACGAGCGAGAAGTTGCGCCAGTCGGAGACGTGGACGTGTTCGCCCTCGAAGTACGCGCCTTCAGGCACCCACAAGACGGTGAGCGAGCCTGCGATGACGATCGCGGCCGCGACGTAGAGAAGCGTATCGGTGCCGGTCGCTCCCGATATACCGGCGACCGCGAGCCCTACGATCGATCCGATGAGCGCGCCGACGCCTTGATAGCCGCTCGCAGCACCCCAGTGGTCGCGGGGAACGACTTCGGGTATGAGCGCCGAGTACGCGGCTTGGCTCGCGTTCTGACCGATCGTCGCGATAATGACAGCGGCGGTGAAGGTCGCGACGTCGTGCGCGAAAACCATCCAGAGCAGGCCGGCGGCGTTGACGAGCGCGCCCGCGATGATGAGCGGCCGGCGCGGCGTTCCCGTGCGATGATAGCGATCGGAGATCTCGCCGGCGATCGGTGGCACGACCATCGAGATGAATCCGACGAGGCTCGCAAGCATCGCGTACGTCTGGAGATGGTTGACGCCGGGAAAATGCAGGAGCATCGCCGGGATCGCGATCGTCAGGAGCGCCGAGATCTGGAAATTGAGCGGTATCCAGTACGCGTTGAGCAGCGACTGCTGGGCTGGACTACGCATGCCGGTCGCGCGTCAGCCGCGCGTAGATGACGGGCACGAGGAGCAGCGTCAACAGCAGCGAGCTGAGCAAGCCGCCGATGACGACGATGCCGAGCGACTTGCGCGCGGCGACCGCCGGATCGAGACCGAGCGCGAGCGGCAGCATGCCGAAGATCATCGCCGCCGTCGTCATGATGATCGGCCGGAATCGGACGCGCGCGCTCTCCTTGATCGCAGTAAGAGCATCCGCACCTGCGGCGTGAGCGCGATTCGCGAAGTCGACGAGCAGGATGCCGTTCTTCGTCACGAGGCCGATGAGCAAGACCGTACCGATGAGCGAGAATGCGTTGAGCGTCTCGTGCGTGAGTGCGAGCGCGCCGACTGCGCCGACGACCGCGAGCGGCACCGAGAACATGATGATGAACGGCGAGACGAACGAGTCGTAGAGCGCAGCCATCAAAAGGAAGACGAGGACGAGGCCGAGACCGATCGCCGTCGCCATGCCGCGCTTCGTGTCGGCGAGGAACGCTTGATCGCCTTGCGAGTTCGGCACGACGCTGACGCTCGGCGGTAGGTGGAGCGCGGCGACTCGCCGGTCGAACTCCGACTGCACGTTCGAGAGCGCGGCGCCGGTTGCGAGATTCGCGGTCAGGTGGACGACGGTTCGCCGGTCGACCCGATCGATCGCGCGCGGAGCCAGCACGGGCGTCAACTTGGCGAAATCGCCGACCTTGACTCTTCCGCCGCTCGTCGAACGCACCGCGATCGCCTTGAGCCCCGCCGAGCTGCGCTGTTCGGACGGCGGATACTCGACGTCGACTTCCTTCAGACCATCCGGTGTTTCGAATTGCAGCGCGCGGAAGCCGCCGAACGCCGAGCGGATCGCCGCCGCTGCAGCATTGACGTCGACGCCAAGATCGCGCGCCTTGTCGCGGTCGAACGAGACTTCGAGTTGCGGCGCGACGCTGCCGGCGGAATCGTAGGGATTCGTGACGCCGGGGGTCGTCGTGAGAGCACGGAATATCTTCTCTGCGTCTGTCGTCGGATCGCTGCGCGTGTCCGAGACGACGTAATCGATCGGTTGCGATGTGCCGCCTTGCACGTTCGTCGACGGGATCACGACCGGGTTGGCATTCGGCGCGAGCCGCCTTGCGACGCTCCCGATCCACGTCACCCAATAATCGGTGTCGTGGATGCGATCGGTCTTGAGATGGATGTCGACTTGTCCGACGGCGCCGTCGACAAGGTACGCGCCTTCGGGCGATTGGCTCGCGCCCGCGATCGCGTACTCGGAACGGACATCGGAGATGTTGTCCACTTCGCGTTCGATCGCGCGCACCGCATTCTCGGTGACGCTCAGCGGCGTTCCGCCGGGAAAGTCGAGCCTGACGAAGATCTCGCCGCGATCCTGTGCGGGAACGAAATCGAAGCCGACGACCCCAAGCGGCCAGATGAGTGCGATGGCGCCGGCGAGCGTCGCGAGCGATACGATACCGACCGTCCACGGATGATCGAGCGCCCAGACGAGCGCGCGCTGCGAATACCACTCGCGAACTCCGTCGAACCAGCGAGCGAATGCATCGGCGAACGACATGCCGCGCTTGCTCGAGCGAAGCGACCAATTGCCCGCGAGCGCCGGCGTGATCGTGAATGAGACGAGCAGC
Source organism: Candidatus Eremiobacteraceae bacterium (assembly GCA_035631255.1). Lineage (GTDB taxonomy): Bacteria > Vulcanimicrobiota > Vulcanimicrobiia > Eremiobacterales > Eremiobacteraceae > JANWLL01. The sequence continues at coordinate 11,737 of DASQJC010000399.1, forward strand.
GACGCGAGCGTCGAAGCGACGACGACGAGCGCGAATTCGATGAGGAAGCGGCCGACGATGCCGGGCAGATACGCGATCGGCGCGAAAACGACGACGTCGATGAGCGTGATGACGATCGCCGCCAGCCCGATCTCGAGGCGTCCGAGGATCGCGGCTTGGATCGGTTCTTCGCCCGCCTCGCGATGACGCTCTGAGTTCTCGAGCACGACGATCGAATCGTCGACGAGGATGCCGGTGATGAGCGTCATCGAGAGCAGGGACACCGTGTCGATCGAGAAGTTGAGTACCGACATCGCGATGAGCGCGACGCAGAGCGACGTCGGTATCGCGATGAGCACGGCCGCGGCGTTGCGCCAGGAGCGCAAGAACAGGAGCATGACGATCGCGACGAGCGCGATCGCTTCTGCGAGCGTGCGCAGGACGCCGTTGAGCTGGTCGGCGGTGTACTGCGATGTGTCGTCGAGGACGTTAAACGTGACGCCTGGGAACTGCTGACGCAAGCTCGGCAGATCGTTGATGACTGCTCGGGCCGCGTCGACCTCGCTCGCTTGCGTCGCCTTTTGCACGTGGAGCACGTAGCCGGGATCGCCGCCGACGTACGACGCGATGCGGACGGGCGCGCCTGCGTCGCGCACGGTCGCGACATCGGACACGCGGACGGCCGACGGACCGCCGATGATCGGCAGGCTTGCGACTTCCGAGCGCGCGCTCAGATTCGCGTGGATGTCGATGCCGGTCTCGCTCTTCGCTCCATCGATGATCCCGCCCGCACCGGCGACGCTGCCACTCGCGATTGCGGCGCCGACGTCGTCGATCGTGAGATTCTTATCTGAAAGTTTTTTCGGATCGACCGCGACCTCGATGGCCGGTGTGACGAGTCCGCGCACCTGGACGTAGCCGACGCCGGTGAGCTGCTCGATCGCAGGCACGATGCCGTCAGCGATGTCGGCGCTTAGCTGTTCGGGCGAGAGCGTCTTCGACGAGACGTCGAGCTGGACGACGTCGGCCGCGCCCGGGTCGAAGTCCTCGACCGACGGCGGCGGAAGATCCGACGGCAGCTGCGCTTGCGCCGCTTGCACGCGGCGTTGCACTTCGAGGATGTCGTCGGCGCTGTTCGACTTAAGGTCGAAGACCGCTTGGATCGTCGCGAAACCTTGTTGGATCGTGCTTTGAAGATGCTCGAGGTGCGGTGCGCCCGCGATCTGGTCTTCGATCGGGCGGATGATGCCGTCGCGCATCTCGTCCGGCGACGCCGCCGGATAGAAGATGACGACGTCGGCGAGCGGCGGCACGATGTTCGGCAGCTCTTGCACGCGCATCGAATATGCGGCGAGGCCGCCGCCGATCGCCGCGAGGGCGACGAGGACGGCGGCCAGCGTCGGCCGCGTGACGAAGAGCTTGGTGATCAAAAGGTCAGAGCTTGACCTCGACGTCGAAGTAGAGGTTCGTCGGTGACGGCTGCGCTTGTTGCTCGATGCCGTACGGGAACTGGACGATCCGTTGTATCGTATCGCCCGGATTGTAGATGTTGCCGACCGGCGGTAAGTGGCCGGGCAGCACGTCGTAGCCGCACAGGTGATTGTTCGTCACGGTCCACGGCTCGCTGTCGCCGCCGAAACAGCGCAGATACGCGTTGACCGCGGTGAGACGGAACGTCGTCTGCGTCGTCGCGCGATACGACACTTGGAGGTTGACTGTGAGCTGCGACGGTTGGCGGAACGCGCCCGGCGTGTCGAAGTTTCCCGTGAACTGATCGGGGATGAACATCGTGTTCCCGCACGTCGTCGCGTCGTACGGCTGGCCTGTGCCGCCGAACGGATAGCGCTTGTCGCCGCTCACCGATCCGCTGGCCAACGGTCCGCAGCTTTCCGGATCGATGCCGATCTGCTGTTCAGGCCCGCCGTAGCGCGGCCCCGCGAGCAGCTCGACGAGCGGCGTGAACGACCACTTATCGTGACGGAACGTGCCGACGAACGACGTGTAGTCGGGAACGCCGTAGCTCGCGACCGTCAGCTGCAATCCCGTCGGCACGACGTCGAACGTCGGGTACGAGCCGAACGGATCGAGAAGCGGGCGCACCGGCGCGTTGTAGTAGGGGTTCGCGACGCCGTTGCCTTCTGTCGCATTTGCATGCAGACCGCCGAAGGCGCCGCACAAAGCATTCGGATTCGACGAAGGCGCGACGTTGAGACACGCCTTGGTATACGAGTTGTACAGTTGGATCGCGCTGTTGACACCGGAGAGAAGCGTCGAGCCATTCGGAAGCGCCGCATACTCGATCCGGCTGTGCGTGTACGTGTACGCGAGCTCCCACGACCAGCCGTTCACGTCGGGATTGCCCTTGCTCAGCATGAACTCCGCGCCGAAGCTCGTCTGGCGGCCGGCGTTGATGTCCGTGAGCGTGCCGAACGTCGGGTCGATGAAGAACGACTGCACCTGATCGCGTGTGCGCCGATAGAACGGCGTCAGCTTGAACGTCGCGTCGCTGTTCTTGAAACGATGCTCCCACGAGAAATCGGCGTTGTATGAGATCGGCGGCCGCAGGTCGTGTACGGGCGTCGTATAGCCGAGCGCGAAGAACTTCGGACCGATGAATGACGGCAGGTTTTCGTCGAGGATATTGTTCTCGATCGCGCGCGTCGCGGGCGCTTGCGCGTACACGCCCCAAGATGCGCGAAGCACGTCATCGTCGCCCGATTCGAACGTCGCCCCGAGCCGCGGCTGGATCACACTGTGGCTCGTCGACGCACCTGCCGCCGATGAATTCGTTAGCGTTGCCTGTCTCCAGCCGGGAGGGAGGCCCGGGATGTTGTTGAGGACGGAGCACGGTGTGCCTGGAGGCTGACCGAAGAACGTCTCGTCGATGGGGTTGCCGCCGTTGAAGCCGTTATTCGCGCACATGACCAAGTTCCACGCGTTAAACCAGAAGGCGCGCGCCGCTCCGCCGGCCGTCGATGGAACATCGAAGGCGAAGTGATCGAAGCGGATGCCCGCGTTGATGTGCAGGCGATCGTTAGGTCGATATTGATCTTCGATCGATGCCGACGTGAATCGCGGTGTCACGTGATTGCTCTGTCCGTCCGCACCGTTCTCGACTGCAAGCCATTCGAAGCCTGGCGGCGCCGGCGCGAATGGGAGTCCATACGAGAGGAAACACGCTCCCGGCGCACTCGGGCTGAAGCCGCCACACAACGGGCTGCCCCCGTTCAGCGCGAAGGCGGTCGTCGGCTCGCACGACGCCTGCTGAAGCTGCGAGTTATAGCAGATGCCGCTCGTCGGCGCGCTCTGGCTCACGAGCGCCGCGAAGTACGATTGCGGATTCATTGGATTCGCATTTGACATCTGTCCGTTGTTGAAGAAGACGTTCGTCGACTGCGAATACGAGACTTGGACGTCGAAGAGATGAAACGCGTTCATCTGATCGACGTAGTTGGCGGAATAGCCGTGCGTGTGCGTCCAGAGCTCGTCGTCGGATGCGGTCGCGATGAAGAACTGGTTCGCGCCATTGGGACTGTGGATGAATTCGTTCGAGTAGTAGTCGTAGCCGTAGATACGCGCATACGCCGTCGTGCCGAACGTGTGCTTGTACTCGACCTTGACGATGCTCTGGCCGTTCTCAGTGACGTCGCGCTTGTCCGCAGGTATGTTGCCGTCGAACCCCGCTTGATCTTCGCTCGGGAAGAGGTACGGCACGATGTCGTTGATCGAGCCCCCGGGACTTCCGGTCACGCTGCCGAGCAACGGACCGTTGTATTGGAATCCGCTCTGGAAGAGCGGGTAGGCGCCAGCGAACGAGTGGAATCCACCAGCTGCGCCATCGATGCCGGTCCAAAACGGCGCGCCGCCCCAATCGCTGTACGATGAATATGTGTACGTGTTGATCTGCGACGTGTCGTAGAGCACTTGGATGTCGTCGTGATCGTTAGTATTGCGACGCGGCACGAGGAAGTGGAAGTTCGCGACGTTCTCGCGATCGCCGAGCGACGCGTTCTTGCCCATGTTGTACGGGCCGAGGACGTAGCCGCCAGGTCCGGCTGGGAAGGCCTGGAAGAACGCGTGGTTCGCGTAGCAGCCGGCGAAGTTCGATGGGTTCGGCGACGTGAGGCAATTCAGACCACCACCGATGTCGAACGGCATGCCGAACTCGTTCGAGATCGAAGCGCCGTTGTTCTGATCGTAGTAGCGGAACGCTTGATTGTAGCCGCCAAGGCCGAGGTAATAGTTGAAGTGGTTGTCAGGCGTCGCGCCGCCCGCTTCGAGATTGAGCTTGTTGAAGAACGTCGGCGCTCCGATGCCGGCGTCGAGGCTGGCGAAACCGGGATACGTTCCGCGCTTGATGATCTGGTTGACGTAGCCTGA
>DASQJC010000400.1:0-2396 GCA_035631255.1 Candidatus Eremiobacteraceae bacterium
GGTTTTGCGGCTGATATCCGCGCCCGCTCCAGCGCCCCGTGCCCGCGGCATGGAAGCGCAGCGTCCCGCGTAGCCGATTGTCGGCGTCGACGCTCGTCAGCAAAGCGTCGAGCTTGCGCACCGATGCACGGGCGCCTTCGCGGCGGAGCTCCAATAACCGTCGCACTGCGTCGTTGGGTTCGTGTGCGAGCACAGCGGCAACAGAGCGTTTGGTGAGGCTGGAAATGACATGTCCATGTCGGCGTACAAATGCGAGAATCCGCGCGACTTGATCAGCGGTCGTGATCTCGCCCTTGGTGAGCGCGGTGATCTCCGCGTTGATCGCGATCCGCTCGTTGTGGGCGATATTGCGTGCGGCTTGGGCGAGCGCGACATCAACATGGAAACCGCGTTGGTTGATAACGGCATCGAGGATGAAGAGCGCTTGCTCTTCCGACGATAGCTGCGGCAATGCCCGGTAGACCAGGCGCTCGAGCATCACGTCACGCTTGACATAGTTGTGAAAGAGCTCACGCTCCTCGGGCTTGGGTTCATACCAACGGATCAGATTCGGGGGATCCTGTTTGTATCGTGGCAATTGCCGCGACATTTTCCGCATGAGCGTGTAGCCCTCCCGATCTTTCTGGAAGGGAAGGCCGAGAGCGGTGGCGACGTTGTCCAACGCGCCCGGCAATGCGCTCGCAAGCGCCATCGTCATAGAGCAGACTTGCCGCTCGAGCGAAATCTCAGGCCAACCGAAGCGCGGCGTCAGGATATGCGTCGCGATCGCGCGCTCAAATTGGAAGTTGTGGGCGACGACCCTCGTCGCGGTGGTGAAGGCCTCCGGGATCGGATCGCCCGGAGTCCAGATCTGCGGCTCGTCGTCGTCGACGGCATACCCGACGCACAGCACCTCTGTCGTCGGATCGGCAGCGTAGCGCCAGGCGCCGGCGACCTCGAGGTCGACGGTACTGCGCGTTTCGATATCGAAGAACAGCGTAGGCATAGCGCGTTGCCGCGGTGATCGCTTCTCGCTGTCTCCCACCCCGACATGAGCGACAGCAGGCTGCGATCACGATCATCACCCTGCCCGCAGCGGATTGGTCGGTGGAGCGAGATCGCCCGGCAGTCCGTCGTCAATCTCCTCGGAGACCGTGACGGGCTTGACGGGTTTGCCTACCTCCTTCTTCTTCGGCGATGTCGGTTTTGGCTTCTTCTCTGGTGGTGCCGGCGTTGGCTCCGGCTTATGCTCGATCTGCAAGGGGGATTGCTGGCTCCGGCCAAGCAACACTTCGCCACTCCCAGTAAGATCGATCCATTCGAGCACGACGAATTCGGGTCGCTGCTTCGTGATGTTCAGCCGCTTTATCGGCATTGGCCGTGAGTCGAGTTTGACCCTCGGCCGGACGTTGGGGCCGCGCAGCCCTTGTGTGACCTCCAGCCTACGGCCCAGCTGTTCGACCGCGATGCGTGCACCATTCGTCGAGTTGATGAACGTATATTCAGTAGCGGAGGCGGTATCGATCAGGTACGCCGCCCAAGTCTCCCGCCACGGCGGCTGCGGTTCGCCGTTGAGATCGAAGCCCCACTCCGTTTTGGGAATTTGAGCGTTGAGCGTCTCTGGATCCGGCAGGCGTTCACCGGGCCGTTCGACGATCTCGTCGAGCAGCTCCTTATTTTTCCAGCACTGCAGCCCATGCGCGGTCCCGGTCACCAGCATTTCATTGGCCGGATCGAGACCGTCGCGGTCCTTCCAGCGGCCGTCCACGCATTTGAGGATCACGCTTCCGGGCTTGATTAGACGTGGCTTTTCAAACTTGGCTACTTGATTCATTGGAGCACCTAGTAGGGCTGTGATGCCGAAGAGATCGGCGCCTTCGGCCCGCTTTTCCGCGGTTGCGGAAATTCCTTGAATCGGGACGGCTGCCTACGCTCAATCGGAAGCGAAAGTTTCTCCGCCGCTTCCATCGCGGCACGCATGCCTGGGGAAATGCCGTAATCGATGTAGACCACCATGGCCTCGGCCAACCGCAGCCAGCCGAGACCGGCGACGCCAGCCAGAGTTTGAGCCGCGCTATCTGGTTGATGCTGGTGACGGTTCCGCCGGTCACAGCTCATTTTCAGTTTGTCCCTGCACCAGCCTTGCGCGCTGCAAGGTCGCGTTAAAAATCTTCGACCGTTCGGTGCTTCGTCCGTGTATGCGGTGGCGCTTTATCGTGCGGCGTTTCCTCCCAGCGCTGGGCGTACAATTCGGGAAGCAGCTCGAGAATTTGCCTCGCTTTGCTCGGCGTCACGCGCAGCAAGCGGTCGGCGAGCAATCGTGCGATATCAATCGCCGTGTCTGTCGCAGTGAACAGATCATCTCCGGCGCGGCGCAGAACATGATTCTCGTTTTCGAGACGCGCAATCTCGTCCTT
>DASQJC010000401.1:0-2454 GCA_035631255.1 Candidatus Eremiobacteraceae bacterium
GAGGCCGAAAGGGCCACGGCCGACCCTGGCGTAGCGCGCGGACGAGGTTTCGGCCTTCTCTCTGCCCGTCAGGAAACTGGTCGCCAGGGTCCCAGCGCCATGCTGCGACCATCGGGAGAACGAGGCCCCAGCAGTCGCGGAGCAGTTCTTGATCGACGTCCGGATAGCACTCGCTGACCGCTTCGGGCACATGGGCGAGGTCGAACTCGACTGGCCCACGGCAACACGTCTCGAAGTCTATGAACAGCGGCCCGTTGTGCGTAGCGAGCACGTTGCCGGGGTGAGGCTCGCCGTGCACAAGCTGCTCCGGGGCGGCGCGGTCGCTGATCGCGCGTCTCCGCTCTCGCAATGCGGCGATGAGCAGCTCTCGATCTGCGTCAGTGAGCGCCGGCGTGAGGTCGCGGCTTGCTACGAGTTGCTGAGCCTCTGCGACTCGATCGGTGAAGTGAGGGCTTGCGACCTTGAGCTTCCGCATGCCGGCATGCAGCCGCTCAAGCGCGCTGGCGTAGTCGGCTGGGGAGACGTCTGGAGGCGTCACAGGTTCGTAGTACGTCCACAGCGTTACCGCAAAACCGTCGTGCTCGTAGACGCGGGGCTCGACTCGAGGTTCGAGCGCCGCAACCGGACTCTCGGTCTCGGCAAGCCGTTGAGCCAGCTCGACTTCGAACCGTAAGTCCTGATGAGCCAACGGTGCGACCCGGGCAAAGACCTCACAAGGCGCCAGGCGGACAGCGAGCTTGTTGGAGTTGTTCAGCACCATCGCGTCGTCGACTCTCAGGCCAAGCGCTGAGGCAAGCGACTTGGCCGCATCCACGGCGCGCGAAACTTCTGATGCCTGCATCCCGCCCTACCCTCGCGGCGAGCATCGGCTTCTGACAGCGCTTAGCTGACAGCACCAGCCAGGATTCGGCAAAATCTGCTTAGGGTCGTGGGCCAAGTCCCTTCGCCAAGACGTCGTCATGACGAGCCAACGATGTCCGCTTCGAGGCCGGTCTCGGTCAATAGCCAGCACGGTTCGAAACGGACCGCTCGCCGCCGGCGACCCTTATTGAGACCTAGCGCTGTGCCACCGGCAGGCGCTCATTTGTTTCCGCATCTCTAAGGTCTTTTCTCCACTATTTTCACCAGGACGCCCTTCCGCTCAAGTTCTTTGGACGAATGAAAGGCGGCTAATTTGACTGCGCCTTCGCGGAGCATTGCCTCATCGACGATCGCGTATCGGCGATAGACTGATTCCGTCTTGTGCCCGGTCATCTTCATCGCCGCTGATCTAGGGACTCCGGCGCGTTCAAGATTTCTCACCGCTGTCCGGCGCAAATCGTGGGCTACACGGTCATGATACCCAGCAATGCGGCACGCCTTGTCCCAGCCGCCATAGTAGTCTTTGATGGGCTTGCCGTCGCGGTGGAAGACCCACGGAATCAACCGATCGTTCGTGAGCTGCAGCTGTTTCGTCATCTCCAGTTGTCGTGAGAAGATCTCCAATAGTTCCGGCGTCAGCGGAAACATCCGACCCTCAGTGTTCTTGCTCTCGCCTGGATCGAGCCTCAACCAGCCGTTCTCGAGATCGACGTGCTGCCACTTTCGCGTGAGCAATTCAGACGACACTCGCCATCCGGTGATGTATGCGACCTCGAAGAGGGATTTGAGGTGGTCGGGAAGATGTTGGAGGACCGCTTTGAACTGTTCGGGCTCGAAGAATCCTTTGCGGGCGTTGTTTTCGCGCAACATTGGGAATCGAGGCGGTTGTCCGACTTTTTTTCCAGCCAGGCGGAAAGCCCGTTTGAGAGCAGCGAGCTCGCGATTAATCGTTGCGTTGGCAGCGTGTTCCTGTTGGCGAAACACGATGTAGGCGTTTAGGCGATCCTCCGTTATATCGATCGCCCGCGAATCTGCAAAAAAACGACGAAGATTTTGGGTCGCGCTCTTGGCGCGACAGGTACTCCGTCGGCCATTCGCCTTATAATCTTCGAGCAAAATCGTCGAGAGATGCTCGAAAGTAGTCTTCTCGACGTCGTGTCCGAGCGCCCGCCCTTCGGCCGCATCACCAATTCGACGCTTGAGTAGCTTCACGGCGTCCGTGCGACTAGCCGAACGCGATGACTCACGATAGCGCTTGCCGCGAACCGAATATTGAATCCACCAGGTGGCGGCGGTTTTTCTCTGCCCGGTCTGCTTGTCAAGATACTTCGGCTGATAGACGAATCCCAATCCGCGCGTTCTCTTCATCGATGTACGCTGATTCACCAACCTCCAGAATAAGAGCGTACCGATCGTTTCGTGGGTAGGGCAACCTAGTGCCTTGGCGATTGCCCGCAATTTACGGGGTTAGATCGTCTATGGACCATTAGCATTAGCGCAGGGATGGCGTTCCATAGCGGACGGTTGAGGCGTCCGATAGGCGGCGCCACCGGGCCTCTGGGTGGGTACCGGGTCTCAGCCGCCTCGAAGCGA
>DASQJC010000402.1:0-7681 GCA_035631255.1 Candidatus Eremiobacteraceae bacterium
TATCGGTCAGATCTTCTACAAAGGTTCGTGGGAGTTCAGGCCCTCACAAGCGACCAATGTGGGCGTGCACGATTACGACTCGCAGCTCGGGAGCGTGACGCCCGCGGCTTTCGCGGCGGAGATCGCACGGCTGCATTCGGCGGAGTACTCCGTCAATTCGATCGATGCCGACGCTCTAACGCTCGACGGCAAGGCGGATCGTCAGCTCTTGTTGAGCGACATGGGTCGCAGCCTCTTCAATCTTGAAACGCGACCCGAATGGCGGATGTCGCCGAGCTACTACGTCCAGCTCGGCTCGAGTTCGATCTTCTCGATCGTGTCGCGCGACTTCGCACCGCTGCGCGACCGCATGCGACTCGTCATCGCGCGCGAGCGCCAGATACCGGCGATGCTCGCGCAGGGCGAGTCGAACATCGAGCCGTCGAAGGTGCCTGCGATCTACGCACAGACGTCGGTGCTCGACGCGAACGGTGCCGCCGACTTCCTCGCGCACGATGTCGCGAACGCCTTCGCGCCGGTGAACGATCCCGATCTCAAGGCGCAGTTCGACCAGTCGAACTCGGCCGCCGCTGCTGCGTACAGGAGCTATGCGACGTTCATAAAGACGTCGGTCGTGCCGCAAGCGCACGCGTCGTTCGCCATCGGAGCAGATGCCTACGAGCATCTCGAAACGCTGCAGAACGTCGAAGATATCCCGCTCTCGCGACTGCTTTCGGTCGGCGAGGCGAATCTCGCGAAGGACAAGGCGGCGTTCATCGCGACAGCGCATGAGATCGACCCGAACGCGTCGCCGACGGAAGTCGCCGACAAGATGAAGGCGGACCATCCGACGGCCGATCAGCTCATACCGACCGCTCAGAGCGATCTCAACGACCTTGTCGCGTTCATCAAAGCGAAGCACATCCTCGACCTGCCGGACGCCCCCATCGCAAAGGCAGTGCCGACGCCGGCGTTCGAGCGCCAATTCACGTTCGCTTCGATGGACTCGCCCGGGCCGCTCGAGACGATCGCGACCGAAGCGTACTACAACGTCACGCCGGTCGACCCGACGTGGACCACCGCGCAGGCGGACGAGCACCTCGGGTTCTTCAACCGCTACAACTTGCTCGTCGTGTCGGCGCACGAGACCTATCCCGGTCACTATACGAACTACTTGTTCAACAAGCGAGAAAACCTCAGCCTCATCCGCAAGGTCGAATGGAACATCGCGTTCGGCGAAGGCTGGGCTCACTACGATGAACAGATGGTCGTCGACGAGGGCCTCGGCGGCGGCGACCCGCGCTACCGTCTCGCGCAACTGTCCGGCGCGCTTCAACGCGACTGCCGCTACATCGTCGGCATCAAAGAACATACGCAAGGGATGACGATCGACCAAGCGACGCAGTTCTTGATGGACAACGGTTTCATGGGCCGCGAGCCTGCATATCGTGAAGCCGTGCGCGGCACGGAAGATCCTCTCTACGGCTACTACACGCTCGGCAAGCTCATGCTGCTGAAGCTGCGCTCGGACTACCAAGCGAAGATGGGACCGAACTTCGATCTCGCCAAGTTCCACGACGCGCTGCTCTCGCACGGCGACCCGCCGATCTACTTCATCCGGCAGATGCTGCTCGGACCAGACGATAAAGGCTCGCTCTTGTGAGAGGTCGTGTTTGACCCAAGACCGCGCGGTGCAACGACCGGCAGCGCAGCCCGCACTCGTGTGGGCTGCGCTGTTGACGGTCTACGTGCTATGGGGATCGACGTACCTCGCGATCCGCGTCTCCGTGATGACGATGCCGCCGCTGCTCATGGCAGGCGCGCGCTTCACGATCGCCGGTCTGATCCTGCTGTTGTGGCGATTGCCGATCGCACTGCGCGACGGTCAGGCGCCGACCGCCGACCACTGGCGGCGAGCGTTTGTCATCGGCGCGGCGCTCTTGCTCGGCGGCAACGGCGGCGTCGCGTTCGCCGAGACGACCGTGCCAAGCGGACTGACGGCACTTATCGTTTCGACCGTGCCGCTTTGGATGATGGCGGTCGATGCGATCTTCTACAAGCGAAAGCCGTCTCGCTTAGCGCTCGTCGGCCTCGCCACAGGTTTCGGGGGTGTCGCGCTCCTGGTCGGACCGACCGGCGGCGGCGCGGTATCGATCGTCGGCGCGGTCGTCCTCGTGCTCGCGTCGCTCTCGTGGGCGGCCGGCTCGATCTACTCGCGAACAGCCAAACTGCCGGAGGATTCGCTGCTCTCGACCGGGATGGAGATGTTGTGCGGCGGGTTATGCCTCGTCGTCGCAGGCCTCGCGGCCCGAGAGAATGCCGGCTTTCATCTCGCGTCGGTGTCGGAAGCGTCGTGGATCGGGTTCTGGTGGCTCGTATTTTTCGGGGGAATCGTCGGTTTCGCGGCTTATCTCTGGGTCATCAGAAATGCACCGACATCGCTCGTGTCGACGTACGCGTACGTCAATCCGATCGTGGCGGTCGCGCTCGGGTGGGCGATCCTTCACGAGCAGGTCACGACCGGAACCCTGGTCGCCGGCGCCGTCATCATCGCGAGCGTCGCGCTCATCGTCTCGTCGGTGGCGCGGCAGCGCGCGGAAGAGAGTACTGCGTGAATGCCGGGGAATGGCCCGGAACGGGACGAGTACGCCCGTCTGTTCGTACTTCTGGTCTGTGACATTAGTCGGGCTCGGTACGTGCGACGTGCAACTCCGCCTTATGACTGCCGATAGTCCATAGGAGCATCGTGTACAAGAAATTCAACTGGCCGACATGGGGCGGTCTCGCGGTCATACACGCGGGCGCGCTTGCGGCGTTCATCCCCGGAACATTTTCGTGGAGTGCGGTCGCCGTCGCGATCGTCATCTACTATCTCACCGGCGGCATCGGCATCTCGCTCTGCTACCACCGGTTGCTCACCCACCGAAGCTTGAAGGTCCCGCGTTGGCTCGAACGGACGACCGCGGTCCTCGGCACGCTCGCGCTTCAAGGCGCGCCCATCGAGTGGGTATCGACGCACCGTATCCACCACGCGCATACGGATACCGACGAAGATCCGCATGACGCGCATCGCGGATTGCTCTGGACGCACGTCGACTGGCTCTACCGTCCGAACAAGAACCGGCCGAGCGCCACGGAGCAGCAACGTTACGCGCCGGACCTCTGGAACGACCCGTTCTATCGTTTCCTCAATGCGGCGCATCTGCCGATGCAGATCGCGCTCGGCGTCGTCCTGTTCATCGCAGGCGGCTGGCCATGGCTCGTCTGGGGCATATTCGTTCGTCTATCGGTGCTCTACCACGTCACGTGGTTCGTCAACAGCGCGGCACACCGCTTCGGCTACCAGACGTACAAGACGGGCGATCAGTCGACCAACTGCTGGTGGGTCGGTCTCTTGACGTGGGGCGAGGGTTGGCACAATAACCACCACGCGTTCCCGTTCTCGGCGCGCCACGGCATGCAGTGGTTCGAGTTCGATCCGACTTGGCTCGTCATCAAAGTTTTGCGCGTTCTTCATCTCGCGGACGACGTCAAGCTAGCGACCCCAGCTATGAAAGACAAGCTCAAGAAAGTCGCCTAGGGCTCGAAAATTTGGAGCGGTCGACCTTCATGGTCGACCGCCGCGGTCTTGCCTTAGCGTGACCTCAGATTCGGGAGCTCTTACTTCGCGAAGTCGCGCTGCGTCAAGAACGTCCAGCGCTTGTTCTTCGCCTTCCAGACAGAGACGATTTTGAGCGTCGTGTCGCCGTTCTGATCGAACGAGAAGATGCCGAGGATGCTGTTGAAGTTGGAAGTCCCGCGAAGCATGTCGAGGACCTCTTCGCGCGTCGGCATCCGGCCGTTGTCCTGTCGGACGGCCTTCGCTATCGCATTGACGAGTACCATCGTCGCGACGTATGCGTTGGCCGAGTAGGCACCGTCGGATTGGCCGTACGCCTCTTTGTATTCCTTGACGAACGTCGCCGCCGTCGGCAGTTCCTCTGCATTCGCCGATGCGACGGTCGCGTAGCTGTTCTCCGATTCGGCGCCGGCGACATCGAGGAATTGCTGGTTCTGGATGCCGTCGCCCGAGGCGTACGTCACGTGCGCGATCGCCGTGCCGGCCATCTCTTTGCGCGCCACAGCTGCGCCGGTCGAGCTCTCGCCGCCGAAGAAGATGATGTCGGCGCCGGATGTTGCGGCATTTGCGATCGTCGATCTGAAGTCGGTCTGCGTCGGGAGCGCGTGGACATGATCGAGAACCGTGCCGCCTTGTGATCTGAATTCGCCCGCCCACTGGTCTGCGACGCCGCGGCCGAACGTCTGGCCGTCGTCGATGACGAACGCGCGCCGTGCGCCGAGCGTCTTGTACGCAAATGCCGCGCCAGCCGATCCTTGGACGTCGTCGGTCGGGCACACGCGGAAATACGTGATCTCGAGCGGGTGGGCTTTACGCAGAGCGAGCGCTTGTGGTCCCTTCGTCAGTTCGGGGCTCGTGTTCGCGGGGCTGATGAGGGCAAGCGAGTCTTGGTTCGAGATCGGGATGAGCGCTTGCGCGACGTTGCTGTTGAGCGGTCCGATGACGCCGAGATCGGTCGGATCGGTGACAAACGAATCAAAATTCGACGTGCCCTTTTGCGGATCGTGAACGCCCTTGACCGTATCGTCGCGGACGTCGGCTTGAAGTTTGAAACCGGGGACGAGATTGTCGTCGTTCGCATCGTTGAGCGCGAGCCTGACAGCGTTCGCCGTCGGAACACCGTCGGATGCGTCTGCTCCGGAGAGCGGAAGGTCGACGCCGATCGTGATCGTGCCGCCGGTGACCGCATCGGCGTTGCCAGCAGCGGCTGTGCAACCGACCTGCGTCGCGGTCGGCAACAGCGCGACCAGAAGGGCGACCAGGCGTTGTGACGGACTCATCCTAAGGCTCCTTAATATGTCTGGGATGTGACTCGGCTGAACGGCGCTCATCTATAGTATCGGCCTTTTCCGGGCGCCGTTTGTTGACAGCCGTCACGTTTGCGTGCTATCATTGGCCCTCGTAACCCAATTCGCACTTTTCGCCGCATGAAAGGACGGTTTCGATGATCCGACTCGATCGCCTCACCCTCGGCATCGCACCGCTTACGTGCGTGCTTGGCCGTGCGCTCACGCGCGGGGACGTCACTCTCTGTTGATCATCGCAGCGCAGAGCGCTGCGACTGATAGCCGTGACGACCCCCGCGAATGCCGCGGGGGTTTTTATTTATCTCGTCGTCATGCTGATCGAAAGGGGAAAGGTCATGGAAGCGTGGTTCTTAGCCGAACACGCCCGTCGCCGGTGCGACGAACTGCGGGCGCAGGTCGTGCGAGATCGGCTCGCGCGGATCGCCAGCCACAAGGCTCGCATCGGGGCACGTCAACGGATCGCGCGGATGCTGGTCGCGATTGGCTCGATCCTCGTCGAGGCCGGCGATCGCGTCCTCGACGACGCGGCTCCCGCCGCGCAGTAGCCGGCGATGTTCGCGGTCAAAACGATTTCGCAAGGGGTTTCGCTTTCGCGGGCACGCGGCGGATTCGGGAAATATTTTCCTCCGCCGCTCTGTTCGGCGGCTCTCGCCGCCTCACAAGGCCCGCTTGAAGCGAACCCCTCGCGAAATCATACTCAGACGCACCCCGCTCCAGTTCGCGGTGGGGCGGCGTCGATCTCGGTACCGTTAGTGGATTGGGTCGTAGCCGTGGCGCCGGAAGATGGTTTGACCGCCGGAGTCAGTCGCGGCGTCGAGGAGCGCCCGCGCCAATTCCGGCTGCTTCGAGCCGTGGGCGATCGCGATGTAGTTCGCCGCTTCGACTTCGAACTCGTGCGGGATCGGCACGATCGTCACCTTGTCTCGGTATTTCGCGCTCACGTCAGTGAAGTAGACGATGCCGCCGTCCGCTTCACCGAGAGCCACCTTCTCCAACACTTGTTTCACATTTGTCTCGAACGAAACCGCGTGCGCGAGCGCGCGCGAGCTGAAGTCCGCGCCGAAGACCGCTGACGCTTTCGTGAAGACCTCGCGCGTGTAGATGCCTATCGGGACTGCGTCCGTTCCGAGGACGAGCTTCACGTTCTTCTCGGCCAGGTCGCGTAGTGACGTGATCCCGCCTGGGTTGTCCTTCGGCACGACGATGACTTCATGTCCTTCCGAGAGCAACCGGACATCGTCGACGAGGCCTTCTTTGACGAGCGCGTCCATGTGCTGCTTATCCGCCGATACGAAGATGTCGAACGGCGCGCCCTGTTCCGCTTGCGTTTCGAGGATCTGCGTGCCGGCGTATTCGGGCGTGACGACGACGCCCGGATGCGCCTGCTCGAAGGCGCCGATGACGTCGTTGAGCGGATCCGTCACGTTTGCGGCGGCGAGCGCTACGAGCGTCACCTGCTGCGTCGGATCGGCGGCGATCTTCGTGCCGTGCGCCAGCCCTACGGTGATCGCTGCGAACGCGAGCGCGGCCGGGCGCGTAAGTATTCTCTTCAAGTCGAGTGCGGTCAAGGCGGGCTCCTACGTCACTGCGTCCTGATGGAGTGTTCTTGGACCGACGCGAATACAACATCCCCGACGCCGTATCCCGCACGCCGCGCGTCCGGCGCCGCGATGTCAATGCGAAGAGTCGCACCGCCGCGGGCGAAGATGCGCACGTTCGCGCCGAGCGGGCGGATATCGGCGATCTCGACGCGCCACTCGTACTGCGTACCTGTCGGAACCGAGGATAGCGTCGTCGCCCATGGATCGAAAGCGATCGTCACACCACGATCGCTGCCGTTCTTCGAAACGGTCGCGATGTTCGTTCCGGTCAGCGCGGCGACGAAGTCGTCGGCTGGGAAGCGCGCCATCTCGTCGGCGCTGCCCGTTTGGACGATGCGGCCGCGATGCATCGCAGCGATGCGGTCACCGAGGAGGCGTGCGTCGTCGTAGTCGTGCGTCACGACGATCGTCGGGATCGCCAGTCGCGCGAGGACGTCGCGCAACTCGAGCCTTATGCGCGCTCTGCTTTCGACGTCGAGCGCGGCGAGCGGCTCGTCGAGCAGCAGCGCTTTCGGTTCGGTGACGAGAGCGCGCGCGAGCGCGACGCGCTGGCGCTCGCCGCCCGAGAGCTCGGTCGGATGCGCGCTTACGACGCGCCCCAATCCCAGCAATGCGATCGCGCGATCGATGCGATCGGCGCGCGAGGGCGCGTCGAGCCGGAAGAGACCGTATGCGATGTTATCGCGCACCGTCAAGTGTGGGAACAGCGCGTAGTGCTGGAAGAGATAGCCGATCTTGCGTCGCTCGGGAGGCTCGTCGATCTTCGACTCGACGTGCACGAGCGCATCGCCCGCCAGCGAGACCGAGCCCGAATCGGGTTTGGCGAGCCCGGCGATGACGTTGAGGAGCGTTGTCTTACCCGCGCCCGATCGTCCGACGAGCGCGAGCGTCTGCGCCCGTATCCGCACGTCGACGTCGAGCTCGAACTCAGGAAGACGCTTGCGAAATCGGCAGTCGAGCAATGTCGAGCGTCTCCTCGCGCCGGTGCTCGCTCATGTCGCGGCCCATGCGCCAGTCGAGCAGCCGGATGAGCAGCAGCAGCGCGAATGCTGAGAAAAGCAGCAAAGCGGCCATCGCGACCGCAACGTCGAGACCGGAGTCGAGCGCGGTATAGATCGCGAGCGGCAGCGTCTGGGTCACGCCGGGCAGATTGCCCGCGAAGAGCATGGTCGCCC
>DASQJC010000403.1:0-4773 GCA_035631255.1 Candidatus Eremiobacteraceae bacterium
GCCCGAGCGGCACGGTCGGCCCGGATACGATCTACGTCCAGAATTCGAACCAGGTCCTTGCGGTGCGCAAATACCAAAACGCCGCGAAGGCGAACGGCTTCGTCCTACCGGCGGCCAGGCTCGACACCGGCAACCTCAGCAATCCCGACGTCGTGTACGATCCCGTCTCCGATACGCTGTGGTTCCCCGAAGCGGGTGCGCCCGATACGAAGATCCTCATGTGGACCGGCGCGTCGACGAAGAACGATGAGAACGCGAACGTCATCATCCCGTTCCCGAACGGCGAAGGCACGGCGGCGTTCGACGGCACCCATCATCTCTTGTTCGTCGGCGTCGACACCGGTCCGCAGGTCTCGGTCTTCGCGAATCCCGAGACGATGGGCGATACCGCGACACCGGCTGCGACGATCACGCTGACCATCAACGATTCCACCGGCACGCCGCGCCCGCAGGAGATGCTCTACGACGCAGGTACCGATCGCCTCTTCGTGAGCGACAACGGCGTGAGCGTCGGTGTGTTCGACAACTTCGGCACGCAAGCCCTGAACGCCGTGACGTCGATGACGAACCTGAACCTCACCGCCAACCGCACGCTGACGGGATTGTTCAGCCCGGACGGTCTTGCGTATGCGCCGCCGCCGAACGATCAGCTCTACGTCGGGGAACAGCGCAGCCCGGGTGACGTCGTCGTCGTCAAGAACGCGAGCACGGCGAGCGGCGATATCTCGCATGCGCAGATGATCTCCGGCTTGAGCAAGCCGGGCGGCATGGCGTACGAGAACATCCGCAACCTGCTCTTCATCTATGACACTTCGCCGATCTACGTCCTCAAAGACGCCTTGACGATTCACGGCACGATCAACTCGCTTATCGGCAACGGCAGCGCGCACGTGATCAACGACGGCAGTGCGGTGCAGAACGAGGGCTTCGGAATCGCGCTCGTCACCGATCCGATCCCGCCGTCGCCGTCGCCGTCACCGTCGGTATCGCCCTCACCGTCGCCCTCGCCAAGCGCGGCGTTGATCATCCATCACCAGACGATCATCCACCAGACGATCATCCATCACCAACGGCCGTAGGTCTCCCGTATCTGCGAAATCGCTCTGTAAAAGCCGCGGCGGTCGAGCTAAAGCTCGACCGCTCCTGTTTTTTGCGAAGGTCGGTGTTTGGCGGCGGGTTGTGTCTAGAAGCCGAGTTGGCGGGCGATCACCATGCGCTGGACTTCGTTCGTGCCTTCGCCGATCTCGTTGATCTTACAGTCGCGCCAGTAGCGCGAGACGGGATACTCGTCCATGAAGCCGTAGCCGCCGTGGATCTGCACGGCCGCATTCGCACAACGGCGCGAGACCTCGCCTGAATAGAGTTTCGCCATCGCCGCGGCTTGTGCGAAGTCTCGACCTTGATCTTTCAACCACGCCGCTTTGAGAACCGCCGTCCGCGCGAGGTCGATCTCGACCGCCATGTCGACGAGTTGGAACTGCACGGCTTGGAATTTCGCGATCGCCTGTCCGAACTGCCGTCGATCCTTCGCGTAACGCGCCGACGCGTCGTAACACGCTTGCGCGAGACCGACAGACAACGCGCCGACGCTGATGCGTCCGCCGTCAAGCGTATCGAGGAACTGTTTGAAGCCTTTGCCGCGCGGACCGAGGAGATTTTCTTCCGGCACTGCAGCGTTCTGGAATGACAGCTCGCGCGTGTCCGACGCACGCCAACCCATCTTCTTGTACGGCTTCGCTTGCGTGTAGCCCGCGGTGTCTTGCGGCACGATGATGTTCGATATCTCGGGCTTGCCGTTCGAACCAGGTCCCGTGACGGCGGTGATCGTGACGCCGCCGGTGATAGGCGTGCCCGCGTTCGTGATAAAGCATTTCGTGCCGTTGACGACCCACTTGCCGCCGCTCAACTGGGCGGTCGTCTTCGTCGCACCTGCATCGGAGCCGGCTTGCGGTTCGGTTAGTCCGAACGCCCACAATTTCTCGCCGCGAGCAAGCGGCGTGAGATAGCGCTTCTTTTGCGCTTCGGTGCCGAACATATAGATCGGTGAGGCGCCGAGCGATACGTGCGCGGCCATCGTGATACCGACCGACGCATCACCGCGTCCGATCTCCATCACTGCGAGCGCATACGACACTGTATCCGCACCCGCGCCACCGTAGGCTTCAGGAAACGGCAGACCCAACAACCCGAGCGAGCCCATTTTCTTGACGACGTCGAGCGGAAACTCGGCATTCGCATCCCAGCGCTCTGCATGCGGCGCGATCTCGCCTTCTGCGAACTCGCGGCAGAGTTTTTGCACGTCGAGCTGATCGCTGCTCAGGTCAAAATCCATGGAGCCGACCATTGGCCAAGCATCCGAGGGGTCCCCGCCGAACCCGGCGAACGTCGCCTCGCGCGCATGATCGTTTTCCAGAACGTGAGCCTCGTCTATCCGAATGGCGTCCACGCGCTCACGAACGTCGAACTGACGGTTTCTCGCGGCGAGTTCATCTTTTTGGTCGGCAGCACCGGTCAAGGAAAATCGACGCTGCTCAAATGCGTCTATCGCGAGGTCGCGCCGACGACCGGCGATGTCAGCGTCGACGGGCGTCTCCTTTCCGGCATGCCGCGCGGCCAGATCCCGATGCTCCGTCGCAAGGTCGGCGTCGTGTTCCAAGACTTCCGGCTGCTCCATCAAAAGACGGTCTGGGAGAACGTCGCGTACGCGCTCCAAGTGACGGGTGCGAGCTCGCGCGACGTCTTGCGGCGCGTGCCGCGCATGCTCGACCTCGTCGGCATCGCGCACAAGAGCAAGATGTTCCCGCACGAACTGTCCGGCGGCGAGCAGCAGCGCACGGCGATCGCGCGATCGCTCGTCAACAATCCGCTCATCCTCCTGTGCGACGAGCCGACCGGCAATCTCGACCCCGAGACTTCGGGCGAGATCATGGCGCTGCTCGCGCGCATCAACGCGAAGGGCACGACCGTCGTCGTCGCGACACATAACCAAGCGATCGTCGATCGCATGCGCCGGCGCGTCGTGCGTCTCGTCAACGGACGCATCGCGCACGACGAAGAGCAAGGACGCTACCACGTTGGATTGGGGTAAAGTCCGCTTTTTCTGGGCCGAAGTCGCCCAGAATTTCACGCGCAATCTGACGATGGCGGTGACCGCGATCGGCACCGTCGCGATCGCGATCGTCCTGCTCGGCGTCTTCCTGTTCCTGCGTCAATCGTTCGACATAGCGATCGCGACTGTCGCGGGCCAGATCAGCGTGCGTGCTTACCTCAAGGACGGCACGACGCAAGACCAGATAAAGCCGATGATGGACGCGTTGAAGGCCGACCCCCGCGTCGCGTCCGTCCGCTTCATCGACAAGAAGCACGCGATGCTCGACCTGCGCAAGCAGATGCGCGGCCAGATGAACCTCGACGTCATCAACGTCAATCCGCTGCCTGACACTATCGAGATCGTGCCGCGAGATCCGTACGATGCGCCGGCGATCTCGTCAGCGGTCGAACTGAAGCCCATCGTCGCTAAGGTGAACGACGGCGGAAACGTCACGGCCGAGCTCTTGAAAGTCGACACCGTGTTCAGCGCGGCGGGGCTCGCCATCGTCGCCATGCTCATCATCGCGACGATGCTTCTCATCTATAACACGATCCGTCTCACCGTCTTCGCGCGTCAGCGTGAGATACACATCATGCAGCTCGTCGGCGCAACTCGCTGGACGGTCCGCTGGCCGTTCGTCTTCGAGGGCATGCTCTCGGGCGCGATCGGCGCGGTCGGCGGGCTCATCGTCTTGACCATCGCGTACCGGACGCTCGTGCCGAAGATCGAACTCAACCTTCCTTTCTTGCCGCTCAAACTCGAGAGCGTACCCGCCGGACACCTCGCGATCGAGCTGCTCCTCGCGGGAGTCGTCGTCGGCATGCTCGCGAGTCTCGTGTCCGTCGGCCGCTACCTGCGCGCGACGTGATGCGGCTTCGCGTCCGATGCTCGATCATCGCGGCTTTGATCGCCGTCGTGCTGCCGCTCGCCATGCATTCGGCGACGCATTCCACAGCGCTCGCGGCCGCGGCGCCGACACCGGTTCCGCTGTCGGTTCAGATCAAACGCAAGCAGGCGATCATCGAGGCGACTCGCCGCAAGCTCGAGGCGAGCGAGGCGCACCTCCACCAAGCGCGCTACAAGGTGCTGACGATCTCTCAAGCGCTCGACGAGACGAACGCGAGCATCGCGCGCGTCGACGACGATCTGACGCACCTTCACGGCACGATCGGCGCGACCGAGAAACGGCTCAAGGTCCGCAAGACGCAGCTCGCGGCGGTCCAATCGAGTCTCGACCTCCATCGCACGGCGCTCAACTACCGTCTCGTCGACGTCTACGAGTACGGACCGACGACATATCTCGAGGCGCTGCTCGACTCGTCGTCGTTCGTCGACTTCATCCAGCGCTGGGATTACATCCACTACATCATCAAGGCCGACGGCGATCTCATCAATGTCATCAATAAAGACGAAGCCGCATACGAGCGAGTCGTCGGCGCGCTCGAGCAGACGGAAAACCAGCTGAACGAGCAGCAGCTCGAACAGCAGCGCGCACGGGATCAGCTCGGAGCGCTCGCCGATGAGCGTCAGCAGCTGCTCTCGGTCGCGCAAGCGCAGCGCAACGTCGTCGCGCAGCAGGTCTACGAGCTCGAAAATCTCACCGCGGCCGAAGAAGCGCGCCTCCAAGCGCTCATCGTCGAGAAGCAGCGCGAAGACGCGCTCGCCGTCGAGCGTGCGAAGCT
>DASQJC010000404.1:0-2085 GCA_035631255.1 Candidatus Eremiobacteraceae bacterium
TGCTCCCCGAAGCGCCGGACGCAGAGTCCCTCGACCTGACGCCGCGCCAGACGCGCGCGATCTTCGCCGAGCGCGGCTGGACGACGGTCGTCGGCTTCCAGACCCGCAACCCGGTGCACCGTGCGCACGAGTACATCCAGAAGTGCGCGCTCGAGATCGTCGACGGCCTGCTGCTGCATCCGCTCGTCGGCAAGACGAAGGGCGACGACGTTCCCGCCGACGTCCGCATGCGCTGCTATCACGTGCTGCTCCAGAAGTATTATCCGCTCGGCCGCACGGTGCTCTCGGTGTTTCCCGCGGCGATGCGCTACGCGGGCCCGCGTGAGGCCATCCTCCACGCGACGGCGCGCAAGAACTACGGCTGCTCGCACTTCATCGTCGGCCGCGATCACGCCGGCGTCGGATCGTACTACGGCACGTTCGATGCCCAGCAGATCTTCGACGGCATCGAGAGCGAGCTCGGCGTGACGATCCTCCGCTTCGAGCACTCGTTCTGGTGCAACGTCTGCGAGGGGATGGCGACGACGAAGACGTGTCCGCACGACAAGGCGAACCACGTGGCGCTCTCGGGAACGAAGGTGCGCGACATGCTCCGCTCAGGCCAGCGTCCACCGCAGGAGTTCTCCCGTCCGGAAGTCGCGGATGTCCTCATCTCCGCGATGTCCACCACGGCCTCGTAGTTCGAGGATGTAGTAGGCCGAGCGAAGCTCGGCTTAAGAAACGGATAAATGGAGCGGTCGACCTTCATGGTCGACCGCCGCGGCCTTTCCCAATCGAAATCGATGGAGCGGTCGACCTTCATGGTCGACCGCCGCGGCCTTTCCCAATCGAAATCGATGGAGCGGTCGACCTTCATGGTCGACCGTCGCGGCCTTGCTCTTTCGAGTTGGTATCAGTCGCCGTCGCCGCGTATCGGCATCGGACTTGGCGGTCCTCCGAAATAGGCATTCGGCAGCGTCGCCGGTATCGAAACCACCGACGTTTTCATCAGCGTCTCCGTATTCGCGTGCCAGAACGCGATATAACCCTTGAGCGTCAGGTCCATCGATGACACGAGCCAGTACTTATCCGCTTCGGCGAAGTCGGCTGTGACGCCGACGGCGAGAAGAGCCGCGACCGCACGCACGGTCACCTCGCCGTGTGCACCGACGACCCGATAGTCGTTCGTATCGATCCATAAGTCGGTCAACGGATAGTCCATCGAGTCGCGATAGGCGCGCAGGTGCAGATGATACGTCTGGCGACCGTCGCGTGGTTCGATACCGACAAGATCGATCGCGTAATACTTGCTGCCGTTGACCGTGATCGCGCCGATGACTTGCGCCGGCGCTTCGCCGGTTTTGACGACCATGGCGGTCGGCGATGGAGACGGAGCGGGCGTCGAGTTCGTGCCGGTCATGTTCGAGAAATCGGTCGTCTCGGGCGTGAAAGGCGACTCACCGGTATAAGCGGCGTGCGTCGCGTCGTCTTGCACGAGCGCGCGTTCGTCCTTCGCACGATACCACACGCGATAGTCCGCAGTCTGGTTCGCGTGGACGAGCTTCACTTCCCAATCGGTCAAACCGTCATCGGTCTGAGGATACCACTGGAGGTTGTGACTGACGAGCTGCAAGTCGAAGACGAGGAACGGCGGATTCCCGGTTCGCGACAGCGTGCGCATCTCGCGCACGGAACGGGTATAGATCTCGTCAGGGGAGAGCGTCGGAGTCGGCGCCGGCGATGCGCCGCTATCGGCGAACGCCACCGCCCGATGGACGAGCGAGATCGGATGCGGACTTGCGATCGCTGCGAGCATCATCGCCAATCCTGACGCGAACGCTATGGTTCTCAAAACGAACATCGCGACCGGCCCCAGCCCCGGTTGTCTGCTTATACGCGTGCTCGAAGCCCGCTGTTGCATCGTGAGCGCGGTCGCAGCGTGCGACTTTTCCGGGCTGCGCCGACGGTGACGCACGCGTCCCTCACGAACGAACCGCTTGAAGGGACGACCGGCCTACTGGTCCTAGCCGCACCCGCCGAAAATCCTCGAAAGGGCTGTTGCGGGGCCGGGCGGACCATATGCGTACAGGGCTGTCACGCGACGCC
>DASQJC010000405.1:0-2972 GCA_035631255.1 Candidatus Eremiobacteraceae bacterium
TCGTACTTCCTGGTGAACGGTTCGACCGCCGGGAATCAAGCGATGCTCATGACGGCGCTGCGCCCCGACGATGCGGTTCTGCTGCCGCGCAACAGCCACAAATCGGCGACGAGCGCGCTTATCATGAGCGCGACGCGCCCCATCTACATGCCGCCGGAAGTCGATCACGATCTCCACCTCGATCACGCGGTGGCGCCGCAGACGGTAGAACGAAGTCTCGACGAACATCCGGAAGCAAAGGCCGTATTCATCACGAGCCCGACGTACTACGGGGCGACGGCCGACCTCAAGGCGATCGAGCAGATCGTCCACTCGCGCGGCAAGCTGTTGCTCGTCGACGAGGCTTGGGGGCCGCATCTTCATTTCCATCCGGAGCTGCCGCCGTCGGCGACCTCGGTGGGTGCCGACGCGTGCGTCAACTCGACGCACAAGCTGCTCGCCGGCATGAGCCAGGCGTCGATGCTTCACACGGTTGGGCCGCGCCTCGATCAGGGCCGGCTGCGCAGCACGCTGCGCATCTTCCAGAGCACGAGCCCGCAGCTCGTCCTGCTCGCGTCGCTCGACGTCTGCCGCATGCAGATGGCGACCGAAGGCAAAGAGCTGCTGACGAACGCGCTGGTTCTAGCGCGCGACGTCCGCCGTCGTCTCAATGAGATTCCAGGCGTCTATTGCATGGGGCCGGATCAAGTCGGTAAACCGGGGGTCGCGGGCTACGACGAAACGCGCATCGTCATCACGGTCAAAGATCTTGGCTACACCGGCTACGAAGCCGAGCGGATATTAAGACTCCGTTATAACGTCCAAGTCGAACTCGCCGACCTGTTCAACGTCGTCGCGCTTTTGACGCTCGGCGACACGAAAGAATCGACCGACGCGCTCGTCAACGCGGTGAAGGAACTCGCGCGCGAAGACCGGCCGATCGACATCTACTCGCCGACCGGCGTTCTCGAAAAGCGCATGAAGCGCGGTACCTATAAAATGCCGCCGATACCGGAACTCGTCGTGACGCCGCGGGAGGCGTTCATGCGCGATTACGTCGAAGTCCCGTTCAAGAAAAGCGCCGGGCGCGTTTGTGCGGAGGTGGTAACGCCGTACCCCCCAGGCATCCCGATCCTCTGTCCGGGGGAACGGATCACGCAAGAGACGATCGAATATCTCCGGTTGGAGCTCAAAGCCGGCGTCCACATCCAAGGGCCTGTGGACAAGAAACTGAGCATGATCCGGGTGCTTCCATGATCCCGCCGATCACCCCGATCCCGCTCGCGTCACATGAGGTGACTACTTGAAAGAGGACCTAGCCCAGATACCGTCGGGCGAATGGGAACTCGATGCCCTGCTCGACATCTTCCCTCCGGCGATCCGTCAAGCGCTCATCCATCTTCCGAACCTCCACGACCTCATCGAAGTCATCCTCGATCTCGGTCGGCTCCCCGAAGCGCGCTTCCCGAACGACTATTGCTATCTGGCGCAGACGCCGGTAGCCGCCGACGACATCGCCGCGGTCGTGGCGAAGGTCGGCGAGTTCGGCAAAGACAACCGCGCCGGCATCGAGCAGACGCTCCACCGAATTTCGTGCCTCCGCAACCGCGGCGGCAAGATCATCGGTCTGACGTGCCGCGTCGGACGCGCGGTCTACGGCACGATCGACATCATCCTCGACGTCGTGCGCTCGGGCAAGTCGATCTTGCTCCTCGGCAAGCCGGGTGTCGGCAAGACGACGATGCTCCGCGAAGTCGCGCGCGTGCTGTCAGGCGATCTGCGCAAGCGCGTCGTCATCGTCGACACGAGCAACGAGATCGCAGGCGACGGCGACGTGCCGCATGCGGGCATCGGCCACGCCCGCCGGCTCCAGGTCGATACGCCTGCGAACCAGCACGGCGTCATGATCGAAGCGGTCGAGAACCACATGCCCGAAGTCATCGTCATCGATGAGATCGGCACCGAGGCTGAAGCGCTCGCGGCGCGGACGATCGCCGAACGCGGCGTGCAGCTCATCGGCACCGCGCACGGCATCGATCTCGATAACCTGCTCGTCAACCCGACGCTGTCGGATCTGGTCGGCGGCATCGGCCCGGTGACGCTCTCCGATGAAGAAGCGAAACGTCGAGGCACGCGCAAGACGGTACTCGAGCGCAAAGCGCCGCCTACCTTTGATGTCCTCATCGAGATCCAAGACCGCAATCGGCTCGCTATCCATGCGCCGGTCGCAGACGTCGTCGATGCGCTCCTGCGCGGACATGAACCGCGGCCGGAGATCCGCGTCCGCAACGACAAGGGCGGCGTCGAGGTCGTGCAAGAGGCGGAAGCGCAAACGGTGCAGACGCGCTATACGCCGAGCCGCGAACGCGACCGCGGGCGCGATCGAGACGTCTTCGAGCGTCACGCGGCGATCGACGACCAAGACGCCGACGACGATCAACAGTCCGACGTCGTGCGCATCTTCCCGTACGGCGTCAGCCGCAGCAAGATCGAGCGTGCGATCGGAAGTCTCCGCGTGCCGGCGATGATCGCACGCAAGTGGGATGACGCGGACGTCGTGCTCACGCTCAAAGCGCTCGAGCGGCGCGACAGCGGCAAGCTGCGCGAGATCGCCGCGCAGAACATCCCGATCTACGCGCTCAAGACGAACACGACCGCGCAGATCCAGTCGTGTTTGAAAGACCTCTACGACCTGCCGTCGGTCGATGAAGAAGAGCTCGCGCTGCGCGAAGCCGAGGAGGCGGTCTACAAAGTGATGCTCCACCACAAACCGGTCGAGTTGTCGCCGCAGTCGTCGTACATCCGCCGGCTCCAGCATCAGCTCGCCGAGAAGTACCGCCTCGAGTCGCGCTCGACCGGCATCGAGCCGAATCGGCGCGTCCGCGTGTTCAAGGAGCCCCCGCAATAGACGGCGGGCTCTTCGTCACCTTCGAGGGCGTCGAGGGCGCAGGTAAGTCGACGCAGGTCCGGCTCCTCCACGAATACCTGTCGAA
>DASQJC010000406.1:0-7667 GCA_035631255.1 Candidatus Eremiobacteraceae bacterium
ATCTGCAGCGGCGGCGGTCAGGGCGACGCCCTGCTCGTCGAGGTCGCCTAAGACCAACGCCGGGCGATGGATTTCGAACTCACCGAAGAACAGCGCGCGGTTCGCGACATGGTCGCCGCGTTTGCGGCGCGTGAAGTAGCGCCGCACGCGAACGAGTGGGATCGCAAGCACACGTTCCCCGCCGACGTCTTCCGCAAACTCGGCGACATCGGCATCATGGGGATGACCGTCTCCGAGCGTTACGGCGGCGCGGCGCTCGATTCGATCAGCACCGTCCTCGCGATCGAAGAGCTCAGCCGCGCCGATGCCGGCGTCGGTGTCACCGTCTCCGTGCACACGGGCCTGACGTCGCGCATCATCGAGCTCTTCGGATCCGAAGCGCAGAAGAAACAATACCTTCCACATATGTGCACGGGCGAGTGGCTCGGCGGTTTTGCGCTCACGGAAGCGGACTCGGGCAGCGACGCGGCTTCGTTGCGCACGCGTGCCGTCCGTCACGGCGACAGATACATCCTCGACGGCACGAAGCAATGGGTCACCAATGCCGGCCACGCAAAAGTGTTCATCGTTTTTGCGCGCACCGGCGGTCCGGGCCCGAAGGGTATCTCCGCTTTTCTCGTCGACCGCGACACAAAGGGTTTGTCGCTCGGGCGCGTCACCGACAAGCTCGGCATCCATTCGTCAGATACGACCGACATCGTATTCCAACACGGTGAAGTGCCGGCCGACGCGCTGCTCGGCGAAGAGAACGGCGGTTACAAGATCGCGCTCGCGACTCTCGGCAACGGCCGCCTTGGCATCGCCGCGCAGGCGGTCGGCATTCTCGCCGCGTGTCTCGATACGTCGCGCGCGTACGCGAAGGATCGCTTTCAATTCGGGCGGCCGATCGGCGCTTTCCAAGGCGTCGCCTTCAAGGTCGCCGACATGGCCGTCGACCTCGACGCGGCGCGGCTGCTCCTCTATCGCGCCGCGTGGCTGAAAGACCGAGGCGTCACCTCGATCGCCTCGTCGTCGAAGGCGAAGCTCTTCGCCTCGACGGCGGCGCGCAAGCACTCTTCCGAGTGCATTCCGATCCTCGGCGGCTATGGATACACGACCGAGTTTCCCGCCGAGCGCTATTACCGCGACTCGAAGATCACCGAGATATATGAAGGAACATCCGAAGTCCAGCGCATCGTCATCGCGCGCGAGCTGATCGGCCGGCTCGACGAGCGTACGGCGAAAGACCGTCCGGTGTCGCGTCTTACCGACGGCGCGACCGGCGCGACGAAAGATGGCGCCGTGTCACATCCTGTGACAAAACACTAAGCGAGGCCGCGGCGGTCGAGGTAAACCTCGACCGCTACAGCAAGACCGCGGCGGTCGACGATAAGCGTCGACCGCTTCATCGAAAAGAAAATCGAAGAGAGAAGAGATGAGACTGCTCGAGTACCAAGGCAAAGAACTCTTCGCCCGAGCGGGCATACCCGCGCCGAAGGGCAAGGTCGCGGCCAGCGTCGAGGAAGCCGTCGCCATCATGCGCGCCAATCCGGCGCCGTCCGTCGTCAAGGCGCAAGTGCTCATCGGCGGCCGCGGGAAAGCCGGCGGCATCAAGTTCTGCAGCGACGACCGCGACGTCGTCGAGCCCGCCAAAGCGATACTCGGCATGCGCATCGCAAACGCACAAGATCCGACCGGCGAGGTCGTCAAGCGCGTCTGGATCGAGCAGCGGATGGATATCGCGAAAGAACTTTACCTTTCGATCACCGTCGATCGCGCTTCGAAGCGTCCGATCATCATGGCGTCGGCGATGGGCGGTATGGACGTCGAGGAAGTCGCTGAGAAACATCCGGAGGCGATCGCGAAGTACCGCGTCGATCCGTCCGTCGGCTACTGGCCGTTCATCGGACGGCGTCTTGCGCGTGAAGCGAATTTGCCGAAAGAGGTGACGAACGAGTTCGCGTCGATCGTCGGCAAGCTCTACGCCCTCTTCTTCGACGTCGGCGCGCTGCTCGTCGAGATCAATCCGCTCGCGGTGACGAAAGACGGCAAGCTCGTCGCGTCAGACTCGAAAGTCGACCTCGACGACAACGCGATGTTCCGTCACCAAGAGCTCGCCGCGTGGAAGCCCGACGTCGAACGCGACCCGCTCAAAGAACGCGCCATCGCGGCCGGCCTTGGCGAGAACAACTACGTCCAGCTCGACGGCGACGTCGGCATCATCGGCAACGGCGCCGGGCTCGTCATGGGAACGCTCGACGCGGTCAAAGCGGCCGGCGGCCAGCCTGCGAACTTCCTCGACATCGGCGGCGGCGCGAAGGCCGACGTCATGCGCGAAGCGGTCAACATCGTCACCTCGAACCCGAAAGTCCGATCGCTCTTCATCAATATATTCGGCGGCATCACGCGCGGCGACGAAGTCGCGAAAGGTCTCGTCGAGGCGCTCGAAGGCGGCGGTTGGGATCGCCGCAAGCTCGTCATACGCCTCACGGGCACGAATGAGAAGGAAGGCCGCGAGGTGTTGCGTGCCAACAACATCGAGGCGGTCGAGACGATGAACGAAGGCGCGAAACACGCCGTCGCGATCGCGCAAAAGTAGTAGGCCGAGCGAAGCTCGGCATCTGAGGAGCACGAATTGTCGATTTTCTTGAACGAGCGTTCGAAGGTCATCGTCCAGGGCATCACCGGACGCGAAGGCCTCTATCACGCGAACCGCATGCGCGCGTACGGCACCGCGCTCGTCGGCGGCGTCACTCCCGGCAAGGGCGGCCAGACGGTCGAGGGCTTCGCGGTCTTCGACGGCGTCGGAGAAGCCCGCGCGAAGACCGGCGCGAACGTCAGCGTCATCTTCGTCCCTCCGCCGTTCGCTGCCGATGCGATTCTCGAAGCCGCCGATGCGGGTGTAGACCTCGTCATCTGCATAACCGAAGGCATTCCCGTCCACGACATGCTCAAGGTCATGGCGGCGGTCCCATCGACGACGCGCGTCATCGGACCGAACTGCCCCGGCATCGTCACGCCTGGAGTCGCGCTCGCCGGCATCATGCCCGGCCATGTCTTCAGCAACGGTCGCGTCGGCTTGATCTCGCGCAGCGGCACGTTGACCTACGAGATCGTCGATCAGCTGACGCGCGCCGGCATCGGTCAGAGCACGTGCGTCGGCATCGGCGGCGATCCGATCATCGGCACCGTCTTCGTCGACTGTCTAGTCGCGTTCGAGAAAGACGACGCGACGGAAGCGGTCGTGCTCGTCGGCGAGATCGGCGGAACGGATGAAGAAGACGCTGCGCAACTCGTCGCTGAGAAAAAGTTCACGAAGCCGCTCGTCACGTTCATCGGTGGCCGATCCGCTCCGAAGGGAAAGCGGATGGGCCACGCGGGCGCGATCATCACCGGCAGCATGGGAACGCCCGAATCGAAGGTCGCCGCATTCCAAAAGATAGGCGCGCCGGTCGCCGACAGCCCCGCAGATATCCCCGGACTCGTCGCCCGAGTCATGAAGCAACCCGCAAAAGTCTAGCGGACCGGGCGAGCCTCAGCAAATCATCCATCGCCTCCCAGTTTTTGGCGCGATGGCATCTTTTCGTCATTTTTTGGCCCATTTATCAGCCCTTACCGAAGGCTGACAGAAAGTACAACCAGCGTTCCGTTCGAGAGGACATAGGTGAGAGCGCCATGAAAATGCCACCCGGAAATGCGCATCCCGGGCGGATGCCGCATTTTCAACGGTTGTCTCCGGACGGCAAACGAACCGCGGAGATAATCGTCGCATTCGCTTCAAGGAGAGTTTGGAATGCCAAAACTTGGGTTCCTAAGAGTCGCTCTCTTGGCGATGTTGGTTGTGCTGTTCCAGGGAACATGGGCACTGGCCGGCACGACTGGCGCATTGAACGGATATGTCGTCCAACAGGGCGGCACTGCTCTGTCCGATGCGAAAGTCACTGCGACATCGCCATCGCAGACCGCGACGACCACGACTGACGCGACGGGTCACTTCTCGTTCGTGTCTCTTGTCCCCGATACGTACACGATCACCGCGTCGAAAGACGGCTTCGATACGACCAGCCAGTCTGGTGTGACGATCCTCGCCGACGCGACCCAGATCGTCCACATCCAGCTCAACCCGACGGCCAAAGTACTCGGTCACGTCACGAGCACCGCGCAAGCGAGCCTCGTGAAGGCCGGAACGACTGCGGACGTCTATTCCGTGAACTCTGCGACGACCGCCAAGACATCAACGCTCGGCGGCGGCGGCAGCCTCACGCAAGCGTACGGCGCGATCGCCTCGCAGCCGGGCGTCGTCGTTCCTCCCGGACAAACTGGTTGGTTCCAAACCATCCACATCCGCGGCGGCGACTTCGACCAAGTCGGCTACGAATATGACGGCGTGCCCGTCCTGCGTTCGTACGACAACTATCCCACCACGACCGCTTCGGCCCTCGGCCAGCAAGAACTGCAGATCTACACGGGTGGCGCTCCCGCCAACTCCGAGTCGCAGGGTCTCGCGGGCTACATCAATCAGGTGGTCAAGAGCGGAACGTATCCCGGCTATGCGACGCTGAGCTTCGGCATCGGCTCGCCGGTCATGTACAACCAGGCCAGCCTTGAAGTCGGCGGCGCGACCCCGAACCGCAACTTCTCGTACTACTTCGCGATCGGCAACTCGAGCCAGAATTTCCGCTGGTTCGATGCGTCCAACGGCGCCGACTTCACGAACACGGTCGGAGCTCCGTTCGCGAACAACAGCACGCTCGGGTTGCCGATCAACCTGAACGGCTACGTGTTGGCGAATCCGATCAACACAGTCAACGTCGCGAACGTGATGGATCACGAAGGGCTCGTCAACTTGCACTTCGGCATCCCGCACCATAACGATGCCGGCAAAGACGATATCCAGGTTCTGTACGACAACTCGTTCCTACACAACACGTATTACAGCTCGGCGAGCGACTGGGGCGTTCCGACCAGCCCGCTTCTCCAGGGCCTCAACGGCGGACCGACGTTCGGCTACCTGAGCGGCCCCGGCCTTGGCTGGCAGTACCTCGGTCCGGTCGGCCAGGCGCTTCCGGCTAGCATGACGGCGGCCCAGCTGCAGTCGATGGTGAACCCGGTGTACTTCGCGTACAACCCGGCGAGCCAACACTACGCAGGCGGTCCGTTCGGCGGCTTGCTCGCGCCCATCCCCTCGGATCTGCGCGACGGGACCTCGAACCCGAACTCGCTGCTCAAGCTCCAGTTCCAGCACAACATCGGTACCGATCAGTACATCCGCGTCTACGGCTTCCAGAACTATTCGTGGTGGCCGCAGACATGCCCGAACACGGCATGGACGAACTACATCGGCTACTGCCCGCTGAACTACTACGTCGAGACGTGGACCAGTGGCGCGAGCGCCCAATACGCCAACCAGATCAACGACAAGAACCTCATCAACTTCGAGGTGTCGGACTTCTGGGCGACGGACTACCGCGCGAACGACACGACGATGGTCAACGACGCGACGCTCTTCGGCGCACCGGATCGCCCGTTCGCGTACCTGGTGAGCTCGAAGAACCCGCTCGCCGGCGTCTGCTATGACTCGGGCGGGAACCCGCAGAGCTGCTACTCCGGCGCCGAGGCCACGATCGGTCTGAACGCTGCCGGAACCGGCGCGGCGAATCTCGCGATGCCCGCGTCGTGCGGCGGCGCTCCGTGCGAGTGGTTCGTGGCGGAGAACGGCCAGCGCGGCGGTGGAAACTCCGCGAAGCCGAACTTCGGCTGGGTCTCGCTCCAAGATGAGTGGAAGCCGTCGTCGAACCTCGTGTTCAACGTCGGATTGCGCTACACGCGCTACTTCTACCAGCTGTCCAACACCGGCGGCCCGGCTCGCACCTTCTGGTTCAACGCCTGGAACAACTCGCATTGCGTGTTGCCCGGCGCAGGCCAGCAGCCGTTCTTCAACGGTTTAGGTGCATGCCCGTCCGGCGATGTTCCGGCGACCCTGACGAACCTGCCGAATGACACCGAGACGTTCACCGACACCGAGCCGCGCGTAGGCGGAACCTACACGCTCGGCAACGGCGACGTGCTGCGTGTCAACTACGGCCGGTACAATCAGCCGCCGAACACGGCGTACGAGCAGTACAACCTGCTTCAACAAGACCTGGCGTCGTACGATGCGTCGAACTTCTGGCCGATCGGATTCACGACGACCACGCACCGCATCACGCCGCCGACGGCGAACAACTACGACTTCTCTTGGGAGCATCGTTTCGCGGGCAGCGACGTCGCCTTCAAGCTGACGCCGTTCCTTCGTAAGACCCAAGGGCAGATCCAGAACTTCTTCCTGAACCAGAAGACGAACTTCGTCTCCGGTCTGAACGCTGGCAACCAGACGTCGGACGGCGTGGAGTTCGAGCTCACGAAGGGCGACTTCAACACGAACGGCCTCTCGGGACTCTTCTCGTTCACGTTCACGCACAGCTTCATCAACTACAGCACGCTCGCCAACGGCGGCAGCGTTCTGAGCTCGGTGAACATCCTGATCCAACAGTACAACTCGTTCACGAAGGCGTGCGCTGGTGCGCTGCCCTCGAACAACCCGAACTCGCTGTGCGGCTCGTTCGGCGGCGCCAACGCTGTGGCGACCGAATCGGGCACAGGCATAGCGAACCCGTACTTCAACGCTCCGGCCCAACCGCTGTTCGATCTCACCGGGAACTACGTGCCGTTCAGCACGATTCCGGGTGGCATCGAAGTCGCGTCGGGTTCGTACGAAACTCCGGTGGCGGCCACCCTCGTGCTCAACTTCAAGCATGATAAGTGGGCGTTCACGCCGCAGTTCCAGTACTTCGAGGGCGGCTACTACGGCGATCCGCTTACCGGATTCGGAATCAACCCGGCCTCGTGCACCGCTGCCTTAGGCGGTTCCGTGACGGGCGATCCGCGGTATCCGTTCGGCGGCACGGGTACTCCCTACGACGCGACGTCGTGCGGCGTCGGTGGCTCGACCGGTCTTTCGATCGCAGTCCCCGATCCGTACACCGGCAAGTTCGACAACCTCGGTGCGTTCCGGTCGCCCAACCAGCTCCTGGCGCACTTGCAGGTCTCGTACGAACTGTCGTCTCGCGTGACCGCGTCGGCGAACTTCGTGAACCTCATCAACCAGTGCTCAGGCGGAACGGCCGAGCCGTGGACGGCGGGCGCAGGCAACAAGGTCTGCGGCTACACGCTCCCCGGTTGGTCTCCGCTCAACTACGGCAGCTGGGCACCGACATCTGCGGGCGGCGTCTTCAATCCGGGTCAGACCGCACAGTACATCGTGCGCTACCCGTACATGCAGAACCCGACGCAGCCGGTGTTCAACGCGTTCTTCAACGTCCAGGTCAAGCTCTGATCTAGGACCAGCTACGACGGCGACGGCCGCCGGCTCATACGAGCCGGCGGCCGTCGCCTTTTATAGAGGCGTCTTTTTCTACAGCGCTTCGAGCGATCGCTATGACTTGTCGAGCGTGTCGGAGACGCGGTCGAAGTGGAAGTGCGAGGTCTGTTCCGAAGAAGCCGTGTCACCGGAACCCGAGCGGATCTGCAGCACGTCGAGCGTCAAGGGGACGAGCTTCGACGCGCGATAGACGAGGCTCGTCTGAACGGTGAGCGAGCCGTTACCCAAGCCTTTGACGGCTTTGGCCGTCGACTTTATCGTCGCGTCA
>DASQJC010000407.1:0-8547 GCA_035631255.1 Candidatus Eremiobacteraceae bacterium
GAGGACGACCTCGATCTCTTCCGGCGCGATGCCGAGCGCGTCGGCGGCGAGCATCGGGAGCGCCCACGCCGCCGACCCGGTGCCCACTTCGGGGTTGCCTGAGTGGAGCCGCACGCGGCCTTCCTTCGTGATCTCGATGCGCGCGCGAGACTCTGTGCATGAAGAGAACCACCACGTGCACGCGAGTCCTCGCCCGCGCCCTTGCGGTTTCGGCGTTCCCCACGCGATCGCGCGCGCCGCTCGTTCGAGCACGTCTTTCGCGCTCACGCCCTCGAGACGCTGACCTGTCGGACCGGCATCGCCGTCGACCCACGCATTGCGCAACCTGAATTCGAGCGGATCGATGCCGAGCTCGCGCGCGAGCTGATCGAGGTGGAGCTCCTTCGCGAAATTCGCCTGGGGACCGCCGGGTGCGCGGACGGGGCCGGCATTCTGCTTGTTCGTGTAGACAAGCCGGCTTTCGATGTCGAGGTTCGGGATGCGATACGGAGCAGATGCGAGCATCGACGCGATGAGCGCGCTACCACCTCCCCAACCGATGTACGCGCCGGTGTCGAACACGATCGACGCACGCATGGCGAGCAGCGTGCCGTCCTTGCGCGCCGCGGACTTGAAGCTCGCACGGCCGCCGTGACGCGGGTAGACGTTGAGGCTATCCTCGCGACGCGACCAGACGAGGCGCACCGGCCGATCGCACTTGAGCGCGAGCGCCGCGGCATACCACTCCGCCGCCATAAGAAGCTTGCCGCCGAAACCGCCGCCGACGAACTGATTGACGAACCGCACCTTTTCGACGTCGAGATCGAAGAACTCGGTGAGACCGTCGCGATTGTCGTACGGGGCTTGAGAGCCGCACCACACGGTGAGGCCGCTGTCAGGCTCCTTTCGCGCGAGCGCGGCGCGCGGTTCGATGTACGCGGGCATGCCGTGCGAAAATCGGAACCTCGATTCGACGACCGTGTCCGCGGATGCGAAGGCCGCATCGACGTCGCCGCGCCGGATGCGATTGTAGCCGCACGTGTTGCGATCGAGCACGCGGCCTTCGCCTTTTTCGTAGTTCTTCCAATCCGGGTGGACGAGGCGACCGTCGGGCGCGAGCGCGTCGTCGATCGTCAAGATCGGTTCGATCGGCTCGAGGTCGATCTCGATCGCGTCGGCGGCCGCGATCGCTTGCGCTTCGGTATCCGCCGCGACCGCGGCGATCGGCTCGCCGGCGTAGCGGACGAAATCGCGCGGAAACAAGAATTGATCCTTGATGCCGAACGCGAGGCGCTTATCAGGGACGTTACCGGAAAAGACGATGGCGGAAACGCCTGGCATCGCGCTCGCCTTGCCGATGTCGACATTGCGGATCCGAGCAAAGGGGTACGGTGACCGGCGCACGTGCGCGATGAGTGGGTTGTCGAGCGCGACATCGGCCGTATAGATGGTCGAGCCGGCCGCTTTCGCGCGCGCGTCGCCGCGAATCCTACGAGTCCCGACGACCGCCACGGCTCCGCTTTGTGTCATCGGTCGACCCTCGCGCGCGATCTCCGCACGACCTTCGTCACGACCCAATTGTTCTTGCCTATTCGGCGCGTCCGGCTGAACTTCTCGCGCTCGAACATCTCGACCGTGCCGTTGTGGAGGAAGGACGCCGACGTCGACCGAGAGACGTCTTGTGGATAGCTCTCGACGGTGCCGCCTCCGAGTTGCGCGATCTCTCGAAGCGCTCCCCGAAGCGCAGTCGATGCGACGCCCCGTCGGCGGTAATCGCGGTCGACGAAAAAGCATGTGATGCGCCAGTCCGGAAGCTCGCGAAGGCCGTCGAGATAGGTGCGCCTATTTTTTATGCGCGGCAGCTCGGCCGTCGCGCCGAACTGGCACCAACCGACGGCGACGTCACGATCGAAGACGATCGCAGCGTGCGCGCGCCGCTCGCGGACGCGTTTCCTCTTTTCCGATCGGTTCTGCGACGCTGTGCGCTTCCCAAATCCATTCTCGAGATGGAAAGCCATGCACCAGCAGCCGCCCGACACGCCGCCATGACGCTCGACGAGCCGCGCGAACGCTGGCCACGTGGTCGGATCGAGCGGCTTGACGTCGAAGCTGTTCACGCGCGCGACCTCACCGGCGATCGCCGGTTGGTGCGATCGCCCGTCGACCGCGACTCTTTCTTCGTCTCGGCCGCAGCGCGAACCGATTTGACGATTGACTGATAGCCAGTGCAGCGGCAGAGATTGCCCGAGAGCGATGAGCGGATCTGTTCCGGAGTAGGATCGGGATCATCGTCGAGCAATGCAGAAGCGGAGACGATCATGCCCGGCGTGCAATAACCGCACTGTAGCCCGCCGTTCTCGACAAACGCCTGCTGGACGACGGACAACGAATCGCCTTCGGCAAGACCTTCGATCGTCGTGACGCGCTTGTTGTCAGCATCGACCGCGAAGTACAAACACGAGTTGACCGGCTGATCGTCGACGAGTACGGTGCATGCTCCGCAGTAGCCGGTGCCGCAGCCTTCCTTAGTACCGGTCAAATTGAGCTCGTCGCGGAGCACGCGCAGCAGCGGTGCAAGTGGGTCGACGACGACCTGACGCGCAGAACCGTTGACGTAGAGCGTGATCGCGTGCACGGGTCAAGCGTCTCCGCTCGACGAGTGCCGCACGTCGTTTAGCACGCGCGTGACGAGCGTGCGAACGAGTTGACGCCTATAGGCGGACGACGCGCGGTCATCGTCAGGCGGCTCGGCGTCGACGTCACCTGCTGCGCGAGCTGCCACGGCGATACGGCTTGCGCTCAGATCACCGCCGGTGATCGCTTGTTCGGCCGCAACGGCGCGGATAGGTGTGTGCGCCGCGCCCCCGAGCGCGATGCGCGCATCGAGGACGTTCCCGTTGGCGGCGGCACGGATCGACGCGCATGCTGACACGAGCGCCAGCTCGAACGCTTGCCGCGTCTGCATCTTCTCGAACGCGCATCTTGACCCGGCGGCAGATGAAATGCTAAAGGCGCTGAGCAGCGATCCGGTTTGCAGTCCGGCGAAACCAGGCGCCAACATCTGCTCGACCGGCAAAGAAAGCGTCGCGTCATCGAGCTTCGCGATCGTCGCCGTCGCATCGCATGCAAGAAGCGCGCAAGCCATGTCGGCGGCATGATGCGTCGAGAGGACGTTGCCGCCGATCGTCGCGACGGTTCGAAGCTGGGGAGCGCCGAGCGATCCGGCAGCGAGTGCGAGCAGTGGCGCGTGCTGAGCGATGAACGGGTCGCGGGCGATCGTACGCGCCGTCGCGAGGGCACCGATGTGGAGCGTACTGCCATCGAGGCGGATCTCGGAAAGGTCGCGGATCCTTTTCAGGTTGACGAGCGCATCTGCGTCGCCGGGATGAGCGCGCAGATGCGGGCCGAGAAGCGTTCCGCCCGCGAGCACTTTCGCGCGTCCGCCGAAACGGTCGAGGACGACGAGCGCCTCGCCGATGAAATTCGGCTCGAAGTATTGCATGTGGCCAGCGGTTTTGGCAGAGGACCACGCTCGCATCCTTCATAACCTAATTCGCGAACACAGATCCGAGGCGCCAGGGAAGCCGGTGTGAATCCGGCGCGGTCGCGCCACTGTAACCGGGGAGCCGCCGACACCGCCACCGTCGTGACATCGACGGGAAGGCGACGGAACCAAGGCCACGATCCGGGAGCCAGGAGACCTTCCTCGGACCAGCGCTCAAAGCAAGACCTCTCTTCGCGAAAAAAGAGGGTGCTTCGATCAGCCTGACTCGTCCGCGCTACGTGCGCACAGCCGCGCTTGCGGCTTTGACCGGCATCGCCGCTCTGGCGGCGTGTGCTGCGCTTGCTTTTGGTTCCGTCGGCGTGCCGATCGGTGCGCTCGTGTACGCAGCGGCGCACCCGAGCAGCACGAGTCTCGCGCACACGATCTTTTGGGATCTGCGATTTCCGCGCGTGTGCATCGCCGCATGCGTCGGTGCGGGGCTCGGCGTCGCCGGCGTCATGCTGCAAGCGCTCTTCCGAAATCCGCTCGTCGATCCGTACGTCAGCGGTGTATCGGCCGGCGCGGCGCTTGCTGCGACGCTCGGCATCGCGGCGGGCATGTCGTTCGCGGTCGTGCCCGCGGCGGCGTTCGTCGGCGGACTTGTATGCGCAGCAATAGTCGCGATACTCGGTGCAGGCAGCGGCGCTGCTGGAAACCTTCGACTCGTCTTGGCCGGCGTCGCGATTTCCGCGTTGTGCAGCGCCGCCGTGACGCTCGTCTTGCTCCGGCTCGAGCCGTCATCGGAGCTCTCCGTCCTCTCGTGGCTCGCCGGCGGCATCGGCGGTCGCGGCTGGCTCGAGCTTCGATGGTCGAGCATCTATCTCGCCATCGGCTTCGCGGGTGCCGCGACGCTCGTCCACCAGTTGAACGCGTTGCGGCTCGGCACATCGGCGGCGGCGGGACTCGGCTTGAACGTCGATGCCTCTCGATGGCGCGTGTTATCGCTGGCGGCGCTCATCACGGCGGCGTGCGTCGCGGTGAGCGGCGTCGTCGGATTCGTCGGCCTCATGGTGCCGCACGGCGCGCGTCGACTCGTCGGCGGCGACATCGCCTGGCTCTTGCCCGCGAGCGCGCTCGGCGGAGCCGCGGTCGTCATCATCGCCGATGCGCTGGCTAGATCGGTCGCGCCGCCGACGGAGATCCCGCTCGGCGTATTGCTCGCGATCGTCGGCGTGCCGTTCTTCCTTGCCGTCGCGAGAAGGCCGGTCGAGTTATGACGGACGTTATGAGCACCGTGGCAAGTGTCAAGGGCGTTTCCGTCCGCTACGGCATGCGGACGATCTTCAGCGGCGTGTCGCTCACGCTGCAGCCCGGCTCGTTCACGGCGATCGTCGGACCGAACGGGTCGGGCAAGTCGTCGCTCTTGCGCGTGCTCGCTCGCGTGCAGCGTCCGAACACCTGGTCAGTCGCCGACGCGCTAGGCGTTGCGCTCGTCGCATCCTCTGTGAATCCGCCTTCGGACGTGACGCCGCGCGAGCTCGCCGATTACGGACTCGCGCTTCGCCGCCCATGGTGGCGCTTGCGGCCGACCGCGAACGATGAAACCGCGGTGGCTGCGGCGCTCGAACGCACGGGACTCGATGACCGAGCGGATGATCCGGTCGCGCAGCTGAGCGCAGGTGAAGTGCAGCGCGCGTGGATCGCGGCAGCGCTCGCGACGTCGGCGCGCACGCTCCTCATCGATGAGCCGACGACGCATCTCGACTTGCGATATCAAGTCGAGATCCTCGAGACGCTGAAGACGCTCACGTCGAGCGGCGTCGCGATCGCCGCAGCGATCCACGATCTCACCCTCGCCGCGCGATTCGCGGACACGATCGCGCTGCTCGCCGGCGGCACGATCGTGAGCGGACCGCCGGTCGAAGTGCTCGAGCCCGAAGCATTGCGGCGCGCGTTCGGCGTCGCCGTCACCATTCACCGGCATCCCGATGAGGGCTACCTCGTTTGTCTCCCACGCTAACATCGAAGGATAGAAGTAGATGAAGTTCTCGATCGTCGCCGCGCTCATCGCATGCGCTATCGGATCGCAACTCGCGGCGCGGCCCGTTCTTGCCGATCAGTCTGCACCTTCTCCGACCCCGTCTCCGACGCCGACGACTGCCGCTGCGAAAGTCCTCGACACGATCGTCACGACAGCGGAGCGTCGCACGACGACGATCCGCGCGGCATCGCGCGAGACGTACGTCGTCACCGCAGACGACTTGGCGAAGTTCGTGTCGCCGACGCTCGCGCAGGCGCTTTCGTTCGTGCCGGGCCTGTTCGTCAAGCGCAACGGCGCATTTGGAGGCGTCGAGAGTTTACTCGCTCGCGGCGCGAGTTCGGAGCAGACGCTCGTGCTCATCGACGGTCGCCCCGCCGGTGACGCCGACCTCGGCGATTTCGATCTCTCGTCGCTCGCACCCGATGGCGTCGAGCGCATCGAGGTCGTCGAAGGCGGAGCGTCGACGCTCTACGGTTCGGGAGCCGTGGGCGGCGTCATCAACATCATCACGAAGGGATCC
This sequence comes from Candidatus Eremiobacteraceae bacterium, assembly GCA_035631255.1. Taxonomy (GTDB): domain Bacteria; phylum Vulcanimicrobiota; class Vulcanimicrobiia; order Eremiobacterales; family Eremiobacteraceae; genus JANWLL01. The sequence continues at coordinate 6,025 of DASQJC010000407.1, forward strand.
GCGGGCACGCCATCTGGTTCTGCGTACCAGCAGATCGGTTTCGAAGGTGCAAGTGCGACCGGCTTCTCGGCGAGCGGGGGGACTCCGAGCGTGCTCGCGACGTCGCTCACCGTTCGCTCGTCGCACGCCCGCGACCAATTCGACTATCCTGGATTTCTGACGATTCCCGCTGGAACGCGCACCGACGATGATGCGAAAGCGCAGGACGTGACGCTGTCGCTCGGACGCGATTTCGGCATCGTGCACGGCACGCTGCGGCTCAACGACGACACGAACGACGTGGGCGCGCCCGGCGATCTCGAGTTCTGCGCGGCGCCGCCGAACAACGCGTTCTGCCCGAGCGGCCTTGCGCGGCAATTGCGCGACTGGGGGAGAAGCGAAGCGGACTTCGAGTGGCAAGACGGCCACAATGACGTGACGATCCAAGGCTACTCGGACGGCAGGCGGCTTCATTTCTACGATCCTGCGCCGTCGTTTCCGTTCGACACTTTGACGACGCTCGCGACACGCGGTGCGAGCGTGCGCGACGTCATCAACGCCGGTAAGTCCAACACCGTCGTCGCCGGCTTCGACACGCGGGGCGACACGGCGATGTTCGGCGCGAGCTTCTACCTTGCGCCGACGATCGCCAGCGATGCGACGACGGCCTGGTACGTGGAAGACGACACCCACGCGCAGCGCTCGCCGGTCGGACTGTCGTTCGGTTTGCGGCGTGAACATCCGCAAGGAGTCGCTGCTGTGACGGTGCCGAGCCTTGGCATCACGGACACGCTGCCGAACGGCGGCGCAGTGCGCGCGAACTACGCTCGATCGTTCCGCTCGCCGACGCTCGACGAGCGATACTTCCCGAATTTCGGCACGCCGACGTTGCAGCCGGAATATGGCGCGACGTACGACGTCGGAGTCTCCGAGCCGCTCCGGCGCGCGCTCGCGTCGTTGACGTATTTCGGAACGGACACGAATAATCTCATCATCGATGTTCCCATCGACAACTTCGGTGATGTGGCACCGGAGAACGTCGCGAGCGCTCGCGTGCGCGGCTTCGACGCATCATTGCGGGACCCGTTTGGCGCGGGTTTTGCTGCGACGGCTTCGTATACCGACTATCCCGAGGCGCGCGATCTCACGATGGGCACGCGGTTGTTATATCGCCCGACGGCGACTGCCGGTGTCCGCCTGGAACGCGATGTCGCGCGCACCGCGTACGGCCTCGATCTTGATTACGTCGGACAGCGCTACGCTGATGAGAAGAACACGGTGCTCTTGCCGCCGTTCGCTTCGCTCGGCGGGTTTGGGCGCGTCACGATCGGAGCTGGGTCGTCACTCATGCTCCGCGTCGACAACCTCACGGGCGAACGCGTCGAAGAGTCGTACGGCTACCCTGTGATGGGGCCGACGATGTCGCTCACCTTTTCGCAGGCATGGCGATGAGGCTGGCTCGCCGCGCCGGCGCGGCGTTCCTCGGTTTGTGTGTCGCGGCGTGTTCGTCGTCGAGGACGACGACCGCGCAGCCCGCTCTCACCACGCCGCCCGTGCCTACCATTTATGCGGGGAGCATCGCTGCGTATCTCAAGGCAGTGCAAGACCCAGCGAAGTCGAGCGTTTACGATCCCACGGTTCGGATCGTCTCCCTCGCGCCGTCGATCACCGAGATCGCGTATGCGTTGTTGTGCGGCCGCGAACTCGTCGCGGACACGACGTTCGACGACTATCCGGCGGCGGCGAAACAGCTGCCGCACGTCGCAGATCTCTCGCACATCGATCTCGAGGCGCTCGCGAAGATCCATCCTTCGGTCGTGCTCGCCGTGCACGATCAAGAGAAGGAGGGCGCAGAGATCTCAGAGAGGCTCGGAACGCCGGTGACGTATTTGCCGAATCGCGGTATCGACGATATGTACGCCGATATCGCCGGAGTCGGCAAAGCGTGCGGCGCCGAACAATATGCATCAGGACTTTCGGCGATGCTTCGGGCAGAGATCGCGGCGATCGCGGCCAAAGCGGCGCGCGAGCCGACGAAGCCGCGCGTCCTGTTCCTCTTGGGCTTGCCCGGTTTTACCGCGGGGAAGAGCTCTTACCTCGACGATCTCATCCGATTAGCCGGCGGCGTCAACGTCGCAGGGAACATCGATCAGCCGTATCCTGACCTTAGCGGTGAATCAGTCGTCGCGATGCAGCCGGACGTCATCGTCGTTTCTCACGACGTTCCTTTTGGTGCGGACGTCCGGTCGCGCGAGCCGTGGCGCAGTCTGACTGCCGTTCGTTCGGGGCGCGTCGAGGTGTCGCCTAACGACGACATCCTCGAGCGGCCCGGTCCGAGGATCGTCGATGGCCTCGCCTGGCTCGAAAAAGCGATCCACAAGAAATAGGTTCGACTCCATAGGGATGGAGCGGTCGACCTTCATGGTCGACCGCCGCGGCCACGAATGCAGGGGGCTATGGCTGATCGCGCGCCTCAAGAATTTCTTTCTTTAGTTCTACCGCCGTCCGCTCAGCCGCTTGCGCGGGTTCAGTTTTTCTCGCATC
>DASQJC010000408.1:0-3202 GCA_035631255.1 Candidatus Eremiobacteraceae bacterium
GACGGCCTCCTCGGCCGTCATGATGTAGTCTCTCTCGAGGTCCCGTTCGATTCGTTCTAAGGGTTGTCCCGTTGTCTCCACATAGATATCGGCCAGAACGCGACGGCTCTTAATAAGGTCGCGCGCGTGGATCTCCAGATCTGATGCTTGGCCGCCAATCTGTGATACCCACGGCTGGTGGATGATCACCTTGGAGTAAGGGAGGCAATAACGCTTGCCTCTCGTTCCGCCGGTCAACAGAATGGATGCTGCGCTAGCGGCCATACCGGCGCACAGCGTGGCGACGTCAGGTTTGATAAGGCGCATCGTGTCGTAAATCGCCAACCCAGCAGTCAAACTTCCACCGGGAGAATTGATGTAGACCTCGATGTCCTTATCTGCATCTTCGCGCTCTAGGAAGAGCAGCTGCGCGATCACCAAGTTGGCCATGTTGTCGTCGATGCCGCCGGTCACGAAGACGATGCGGTCTTTGAGCAATCGCGAAAAGATGTCGAATGCGCGCTCGCCCCGCGAGCTCTGCTCGACCACCATCGGCACTAGATGTCCCATTGATCTCCTTCTATTTCAGCGGTCGCATAGATTCGACCGCGTCGTCCCCGACTCATCGTTTAAGGCGGCTGCGCTACGACGCCACCCGTGGCGGCGGAGGTTCTGCGGGCGGGGCTTCGACGACCTTCGCTTTTTCGACTAGGAAGCCCAGCGTCTTGTTACGCCTAATGGCGTTCAGGAAACGGTCGATGTTGCCGGATGAACGCAGATCGTCGAGCGTTACGCGCGCTGAGGACCCGCGGACACGCGCCAAGCCTTCCAACTCGCGGTCGACGTCTTCATTTGTGACGCGGATCTTCTCTTGCTTGGCGATCTGCTCGAGGATGAGGGTCGATTTTACGCGACGCTCCGCGTCTGCGCGAGCGTTCGTTCGAACGACATCCTCCGTCTGGTTGCGTTCTTGCAGGTACTCCTGCCACGTCCCGCCGCCGCGCTCGACCTGCTGCTTCAGGTCGGCGAGAATTCCATCGGTCTCTCGTTCGACGAGCACATCCGGCAGCGGAAAATCATTCGATTGATTCAGTGTCCGCAACACGCTGCTCTCGATCGCCTCGCGAGCGCGCGCCTGCGCGCCGCGTTCGAGCCGGCGGCGAATTTCGTTTCGCAGCGCCGCAAGCGTCTCCAGATCTGACACCGATTTCGCGAAGGCGTCATCGAGCGGAGCAAGCACCGGTTGCTTGATGTCTTTCACCAGCACGTCGAACACTGCGGTCTTACCAGCAAGTGTTTCCGGCCGGTAATCACTGGGGAACGTGACCGTTACCGTTCTGCGCTCGTCGGCATGCGCGCCGTAGATCTGTTCCGCGAACCCGGGGATGAATCGCTGCGGCGAAATCTCGGTCGTGTGATCGGTCGCCGACCCACCTTCGAAGATCTCGCCATCGATGCGACCGGTGTAGTCGAGCGTCACGACGTCGCCGGCTTGCACGCCCCGATCCGTGATCGGCTCCAAGGCAGCGGCGCGCCTGTGCAATACTTGCAGGCTTTCGTCGACTTCACGTTCGTCGACGGCGGTTGACGGCGATGTCACTTCCAGATCCGTGTACGGCGCCAGTGTCATCTGTGGGCGCACAGCCACCGTCGCCTTGATCTTCAGGGCACGGCCATCGTCGACGCGTTCCAGGTCGATCTTCGGCTGGTCGACCGGATCCAAATCGTGCTCCTCGAGCGCTTTCGAGTAGACCTCCGGCACGACATCTTCGATCGCTTCATGGTCGATGTGTTCCACGCCCACGTGCTGCTCGATGATGCGGCGTGGGATATGGCCCTTCCGAAATCCTGGGATGCGCAGGCGTTCCGACAAGCGCTTGACCGCGCGCTCGCGCGCTTTGTCGAGGTCGCCAGCGGGAACGTCGATGTCGAGTTGGACTTGAGTCGGTGCCAATTGATGAAGAATTGCAGTCAAAAGATCGAGCCTTTTCCGGATATGGAGCGGAAGACGAGATTCGAACTCGCGACCCTCGCCTTGGCAAGGCGATGCTCTACCGCTGAGCTACTTCCGCGCGGGAGCGGCTTACTTAACCGATACGGCGTATTTCCCTTGCAGGAGCAGTCGCTTTGCACGCAATGGATTCACGCGCGACCGCAGAACGTGTGCGCCATGTTGCACGATGCTGGATTGGTCGCAGCGGCCCTCGTCGTCGGCGGCGCGATCTACTTAGCGATCTTTTTTTGGGTGACCGTGCAGCGCGTCAACGACCTCGGGCCCCCAAAACCTCCGCCCGGGCAACACTGAAGCGAACGCCGGCCAAGAAGGCCGGCGTTTCTTTCTTGGAGTCTATTCCTCTTTGGGCGAGCTGCGCGCGAGTTCGGCGATGTTCTTCACCACCGTCGCGTCGGCAAGCGTCGTCGTGTCGCCGAGCGGCCGGTCTTCCATCACGTCGCGCAGCAACCGACGCATGATCTTACCCGACCGCGTCTTGGGCAGGTCCGGCGTGAACGTGATGTACTTCGGCCGCGCAAACGCGCCGATCTTGCTTGCAACATGTTTGCGCAACACGTTGGCTTCGTCTTCCGAGCCGATGCCGCCGCCTTTGAGGGTGACAAATGCAGCGATCGCCTCACCCGTGATGTCGTCTTTCTTGGACACGACCGCCGCTTCGGCGACTTTCGGATGGTCGACGAATGCGCTCTCCACTTCTGTCGTCGAGATGCGGTGTCCAGACACGTTCATCACGTCGTCGACGCGGCCCAGGAGCCAGAAGTATCCGTCTTCGTCACGCTTGCAGCCGTCCGCCGGGAAATAGTAGCCTTGCTTTTCAAAGCGGCTCCAGTACGTCTGCAAGTAGCGATCGTGCGCGCGCCATAGCGTGCGCAGCATCGCAGGCCACGGCTTGGTGATGACGATGTATCCGCCACCGCCGAGCGGCACCGAGTTGCCTTCGTTATCGACGACGTCAGCGAAGACACCTGGATACGGGAACGTCGCTGAGCCAGGTTTGGCCGGCGTGATGCCCGGCAGCGGCGTCACGAGAATCATTCCCGTCTCCGTCTGCCACCACGTGTCGACCACCGGACACTTTCCGCCGCCGATAAACTCGTAATACCACACCCACGCCTCGGGATTGATTGGTTCGCCGACGCTTCCCAAAAGACGCAAGCTCGACATGTCGTGCTTTTCGGGATAGTGCGGTCCCCACTTCATGAACGTGCG
>DASQJC010000409.1:0-2857 GCA_035631255.1 Candidatus Eremiobacteraceae bacterium
TCTCGGCGATGCACTTGCAGCGCGTTCGTTCACGCATGCAGTGGTCTTCTGGTCGACGGCGCGGATCGCGAGCGCGCTCCGCCGCGCACGCATCCCTGTCCGCGTCGGACAAGCGCGCCGACTGTACTCATGGTCGTACACGAAACGCGTGACCGTGAGGACGGAGACGGGCGACGTCACAAGTCATTGGACCGACGTGCAGATGGACTACGCGCGAGCACTCGGTGCGACGCCCGAACCTGATGATTACAAGATCGACATCCGTTTGCGGCCGCCAGATGTCGAACGAGCGGACGCAACTTTGAACGCGGCCGGCGTCGATGGACCGTTCGTGGTCTGGCACGCGGCTCGCGGTCTTGACCTTTCTCGAGTCAGTTGGCCGACCGATCGCTTTTCGGCGATCGGCGACGCCATGGGCGCGGCGTTCGGGATGCCGGTCGTTCTGACAGGCAGCGCGGCCGACAGGCCGACGATCGCGCGCATCGCTTCGGGCATGCGGGTCCGTCACGCGCTCGTCGCCGGCACCACGGATCTGATGGCGGTCTCGGCGTTGCTCGGTCGCGCTTCACTCGTCGTCGCGCTCGACTCGGGTCCGATGCATATCGCGGCGGCGGTCGGTGCACCGACGGTCGGCATCTTCGCGCTGCGCACCGATCTGCCGGATAGATGGGCACCGCTTGGACCGCGCGTCGCCGTGGTCCGGCCGTCGTATCCGTGTCCGGCATGGCATCGCAAAGAGAATTGTCCGGACTTCGCGTGCTATGCCGCGCTATCGCCCGCGGTCATCGTCGACGCGGCGCGTTCGATCGTGCCGAAAGCGGCGAACACGGAGTCGGCCCCGGCATGAGCTCGATCGCGAAAATGCCGGCGATGACCGTCCAGCTGTGCACATATAACCGCAAGGCGCTGCTCGGCCGCGTCCTCGATGCGCTCTTCCATCAGGACCTCGATCCGAGCGACTACGAGGTCGTGCTCGTCGACGATGGTTCGAACGACGGCACGTACGAATCGATCATCTCGAAGCTTCAGCCGACGTGCGCGCTCCACGTGATACGACAACGCAATGCCGGACTCGCACGCGGACGCAACGCGGGCATCGCTCGTGCACGCGGCGAGTACATCCTCTTCATGGACGACGACGTGCTCGCGACGCCGGGATTGCTTTCGGCACATCTGCGATCACATCGATCGAATCCGCGATCCATCTGCCGCGCCGGCGTCATCAACGTCGATGACTTCGACCATCTGCCGCCCGCGAGATACTCGTGGCGCAACTATTCGGGCGCGTACTTCTGGACGACGAACGTCTCGCTGCCGCTCGCGCTCGTGAAAGAAGCGGGCGGCTTCGACGAACGCTTCCGAGAGTACGGCTGGGAAGACCTCGAACTCGGTTTCCGCCTGCGCAAGATGGGCGTGGCGTCGCTGCTAGCGCGCGACGCGATCGTCTATCATTACAAACCGCCGGTGCCGCGGGCAAACGTGCCGGGGATGGTGCGCCAAGCACGCGCGCAAGGCAGAACGGCGGTGCAGTTCTTGCGCAAACATCCGCACTGGCGCGTCGCGCTCGCGACGGGGCAAGTCGCGCCGATCCGGTTTTGGAGCGGGGTCGCACGCGCGGCGGGCTGGCCGCGGGTTCTCGAACGTCTTTCGGGCGCGGGCGGTGACTCGCCGAAGAACGTGCCCGCCGCCGTCCAGCGATGGGCCGCGAACCGGCTCGCGCGAGCGGCGTACTTCGAAGAGATCGCGGCCGCGGACCCGTCGCGATGAAGCGCAACGAATGAAGCGCATCGTCATCATCCGGACGGATCGCGTCGGCGATCTCGTCTTATCGACACCGGCGATCGCGTCGTTGCGAAGGTCGTGGCCCGAGGCGAAGATCGAAGCGATCGTCACCGACTACACCGAGCCGGTGTTGCGTCACAACCCCGACGTCGATTGCGTGCACATCCTCAAGAAGTCGGCGCCGCCCTCGAAAGGCAAAGCGCTCGCACGCGAAATCGGTGAAGGCGCGGATCTCGTCGTCGCGCTTGCGCCCCGAACGCCTGACTATCGGCTCGCGGCGTGGACACGCGCGCCGCGCCGCATCGGTTACGTCTATCGGCGCCGATATTTCTCGCGCCTCGCCGCCTGGTGGTTGCTGACCGACCATTGCATCTCCGAAGCAGATCCCGAGCTCGCCAACCGATATCCGGATCGTCCGGTCGCGCATGAGGTCCATCAAGTGCTCGCGCTCGTCGCGCTCGCGGGCGGCGCAGTCACGACGGATCGCCTCGTGCTGCGGCTCGGCGATGACGATCGCGCGTTTGCGCGCAATGCCGTCGCCGAAAACGCGATCGCGCTCAATCTCGCGCCGCGATGGTTCCAGGCGAATTTCGGCTTCGAAGCGACCGCCGACCTATTGCGACGCCTCGCATCGCTGCGGAGGGACGTGCTTGTGACCTACGGAAATGACGTCCCCGATGCGGCGGCGCGGCTTCGCGACGCCGTTTCCGCTCCCAACATCACGTGGCTCGACGGGTTGCCGCTGCTGCGTTGGGCGGCGGCCCTCGAACGGTGTTCGGTCGTCGTCACCGTCGACACGGGCGCGACCCACGTAGCGAGCGCGGTGGGAGTGCCGGTCGTCGCGGTTTTCGAACGCGAGTTTTTCCGGCTCAGCTCGCAAGAGTGGGCGCCGTGGCAAGTGCCAAACGTCGCGCTCTGCAAGCAGCCGGCGGGAGCGGCGCCCGATCCGCTTATCGACGACATCGCGATCGCCGCGCAGCGGCTCGCCGCCGAGAAAGCAATGGACGAGGACGCTCGTTCGACTCTCTGAAGACATCGATATCGATATGGAAGTTTCGGTCGTCGTGCCGACCTA
>DASQJC010000410.1:0-2650 GCA_035631255.1 Candidatus Eremiobacteraceae bacterium
CGAGCGAAGCTCGGCAGCCGACCTTCGGTCGGCCTACTACATTTCAAACCATGAGGCCGCGGCGGTCGAGCTAAAGCTCGACCGCTACGATCCTTTGTGACGATCTCGTTCGAGTTTACGACCCTGAGTCGAGCACTTGGCGCGCGTCGAGGGTTTGCGTTGCGAGGTCTGAGAGCTCCTCGAGGTGTGCTTTCGTCACCGTATCGAGTTTCGGCGACATGAGCGCGCCTTGCGCATCAGCCTTCATCGACTTCAGCTCGGCTCGTGCGAGCGATTGCGCGTCGTACGGCATGCCGGATTGCGGATGAAGCACCATCTGCGAAAGCATTCGTGCATACGTCTGCTGCAGGTTGCGATGGATCTCGCCGATCGTCGTCAGTCCTCGGGTGTGCAAATCGCCGAACGCGCTTTGCTGCATCCACGTGAAGAGATCCGACAGACTCATCGTCGAGCCCGCCGGATACTTCATCGACAGGTCGTCGAGGCGCTCGAGCATGAGCGGCTGGAACATCCGGTCGAGAATACCTTCCTGCGTGGTGAGCGCGATGTCGGAGATCGGCATGTCGTGACGCGGCTGCGGCGCGTAGGCCCACGCCGGCTGCGGAAAATCCGTCACCCACTCGGTGTAGACGAGTTTGCGCAACAGTGAGGGCGAATAGTTCCACGCTTGATCGGAGAACAGGTATCGATCGAGCAAACCGAATGCCCGCTGCTCGTCCGATCGCTTGACGTTCGACAGCGGTATGCCGTTGAACCCAGGATCTCCGACGTGCGAGCGGTTCACGTACTCGCCGCCCATGTAATGTTCTACCATATAGATGCAGGTCGTGTCGTGGCCGAGCACATCGCCGAACGCCGTGCGCGCTGAGTCGAACGCCTGACCTGACATGGGATATCGTTGCGCGATAGACGTCATGAGTTTCGTCGAAAGCTGCATCTGCGTGCCGCACCATCCGAGATTGTCGTTTGTCAGGTCCCAATGGCTCACGCGCGGGTCGATGGCGTGCGCATCGAAGTACGAGACGTCCTCATCCATAGCGAACGAGTCGCGCGGGCTCGACCAGGCCGAAGCCCAGCGCCGAAGCGTGGGGACTTCATCTTGCGGCGTGCGCGCGCCCGGGATGTGCGCATACCCCCAGTGGATGACGTAGTAGTCGTACGGGCCGAGCGTCGTCTGCCAGTAGTCGCCCTGAGGCGTGCCTTTCGGCCACAAGTTCATCGGAGCGTACTCCATGACCGAACTCGCGATCCCGTATTTCGACGTGAACGTCTTGCTTTGGAGATCTTTCGCGGTGTACGCTTCGGAGCCGATGAAGTTGTGCTGCAAGCCCATCTCGTGCCCCGACTCGTGCAGCACGATGTTCAACATGTACTGTTGGTCGAAGGCATTTTGTTGCGCGGGCGTTCCAAGCAGACCCATGTCGGAGAGCGCGACTCTGCCGAACGCCGCCTGCGCGCGCATTCCAGCGCCGTACTCCGCCTCGCTTTGCATCCGGTCGCTGCGAGCAGGGTCGGCGTAATCTCGCCAATCGACGTAATCGTTGGTCATGAGGTCGGAGTCGAGCACGATGCCGACGTGGATGAGCTCGCCGGTCCGCGGATCCCAAACGGAACCGGCCTGAGCGAACCCGCCGCTATTCGATTCGGTCAGCCAGCGGACGACGTTATGCCGGATGTCGTCCGGATCGAAACTCGGATCATCGGGCTGGTCTTTCACCTGGATCGCATCGAGGATGCCGGCGGCGGCGAACGCTTTGTTCCATTGGAGGAGCGCGTCGCGCACGGTGTCATGGTAGCGCGCCGGTATCGTGTTGCTCAAATAGAACACCATCGGACGCGTGGCCGCCGACGTTCTAGATGGATCGGCCGGCGCGAAATTCCAACGCATGATGTAGCGGACTTGACGTCCGTCGACCGAGTCGTTCGCGAAGTTCAGCTGGATGTTCGGATAGTAGCCGACGCGCTCGTCGGCGATGCGCGGCACGTACCCGTCATCCGGCGCGGCGGCGATGTTGTAGTCGAGCTTCAGCTGGATGCTGCGCGGATCGGGCACGTTGTCGACAGACGCCGGCGGCTGTAGCGATGCGAATGTCTGATCGACTTCGATGACGTCGTTGTCGGCGAACGCCTTCGCGGGACCGAAGTACGTCCGGTCGGGATCGAGCTGGTATTTGGCCTGCGGGTCGGTGATGCCGATCGATCCGTTGATGCCGTCGGTGAAGTCGCTGACGTCGCCGAGCAGCGGCGATGCGTCGAAGACGATGTGGAGCCCGGCGTCGTCCTCGGCGACGATGGGCGTCAGCGCGACGACCGAAGACGCAAAGGTCGCGTCGACCGCCCGTTGCGCCGCGGTGTTCGTCGGGGCGATGAACGACGTGTTCGGCCAGGTGATGGCTATCTTGTCGTCCGCGCGCGCGAACCGCATGACACGTGCGGCATCGAAATACGGATTGCCCGGGGTTATGTCCCAACCGCCGAGGCCGCTCGCTGGCGTCGCCTGTTCGATGTAATCCTTGTCGAGCTGAGCGCTCGACGCCTCGAGATACACCTTGCCGCCGTCGCGCCAGATCGTGAACAGCCCGGGCTGCGGCGTCTTGCCGACGATCCATTTCGAATAGTCTGCGGGTGCGTTATCGTCCGCTCGCGCGAC
>DASQJC010000411.1:0-5576 GCA_035631255.1 Candidatus Eremiobacteraceae bacterium
CCATCAGCATCAGAGCCGGGCTGGCGAGATAATCCGCGACTTCGCGGACGAAGCGCGCGGCGAGCGCACCGTCGACGACGCGGTGATCGAATGAGATGGACAAGTACATCATGTGCCTGATGACGATCTGGCCATTGCGCACGACCGGGCGCTCTTGGATGCCGTGCGTGCCGAGAATGCCGACCTCAGGATAGTTGATGACCGGGAACGTGAAGAGCCCGCCGACCGATCCGACGTTCGTGATCGTGAATGTGCCGCCGGCGATGTCGTCGTGCGCGAGCTTGCCGGCGCGCGCTTTGTCGGCAAGCGCGTTGATCGCGTTCGCGAGTTCGAAGATCGTGAGACGATCGGCGTGATGGACGACCGGCACGACGAGCCCGTTGTCGGTGTTCGCGGCGATCCCGATGTTGTAGTCTTTCTTGAGGACGATCTCGTGCGCGGCGTCATCGAGCGACGAGTTCATGTACGGATACTTCTTCAGCGCGTAGCAGACGGCGCGGACGAAGAACGGCAAGTACGTCAGCTTGACGCCGCGCGCGGCCGCGAGCTCCTTCGCGCTCGCGCGCAACGCGACGAGGTCGGTGAGATCCGCTTCGTCGACGTGAAGCGTGTGCGCCGCGGTGTGCTTGCTTTGGATCATGCGATCGGCGATCGCACGACGTAGGCCGCGTAGCGGCACGCGTTCGGTACCGCCGGATTCCGTTGAGATCTGTCGTGCCGGCGTGGCGGCTTTCGAAGTCGTCGCGCCGCCCATCGCCGTCGCTACACGCTTGACGTCTTCGCTGCGGATACGGCCGCCGTCGCCCGAACCGCGGACGTTGTGGAGATCGACTCCGAGCTCGCGCGCGAGTTTGCGGACAGCCGGCGCGGCCATCGGTTTACCGAACGCGCTCAGCGTCGCCGTTTCAGAAGGTGTTTGAGCTGGGGCTTGCGCGGCCTGAGGCGCGGTGCCGGCCGGCTCGACGGCTGCGTGGCCGTTCGGCGTCGGCTTCGATGCCGGCGCAGTCGTCGATGATGCTGCAGCATCGCCTTCGACGACTTTGCCGGGCGTGATGTGCTCCATCTCGACGTGCTCGCCGCCGGCAGGCAGCGTCTCGCCCTCTTTGCCGAAGATCGCGATCGGCTTGCCGATCGCGACGACTTCGCCTTCCTTGGCGACTTGCTTGAGCAGAACGCCTTCGAACGGTGACGGCACTTCGACCGTCACCTTGTCCGTCATGACCTCGACGATGAGCTGGTCCATCGCGACGTGGTCGCCTTCTTTGACGAGCCACTTGACGATCTCGCCTTCGATGACGGATTCGGCGAGTTCGGGCATCTCCAGTTCGACGGGCATCGATTCACCTCGCCGAGCTTCGCTCGGCATCCGGTCGAGCTAAAGCTCGACCGCTACACTCGGTCGACCATAAAGGTCGACCGCTCCATTTTTTCTATCAGAAGTTGAGCGTTTTTTGGATCGCGCGCTTCACGCGCTCCGCGTTCGGCATGTACGCTTTCTCGAGCGCGTACGGGAACGGCGTATCCCAGCCGCCGACGCGCACGACCGGACCTTCGAGGTATCCGACGTGATGCTCGGCGATGTGCGCCGCGATCTCGCCCATGAAACCGCCGATCGTCGGCGCTTCTTGGAGCAGCACGACGTGGCCGGTCTTCTGGACGGTCTTCGCGATCGCGTCCATATCGTACGGCTGGAGCGATCGCAAGTCGACGACCTCGGCCTCGACGCCGTCTTTCTTGACGAGTTCGGCCGCCTCGAGCGCTACATGCACCATCGCACCGAACGTGATCAACGAGACGTGCTTGCCTTCGCGCGTCACCGCCGCTTTGCCGAGCGGCACTACGTATGCGCCTTCCGGCACTTCGTTCTTGACCGCGCGATAGATCTTCTTCGGTTCCATGAACACGACGGGATCCGGGTCGCGGATCGACGCGATGAGCAAGCCTTTCGCATCGTACGGATTGCTCGGTGCCACGACTTTCAATCCGGGCGTCGACACGAAGTACGCTTCCGGCGATTGCGAGTGGTAACCGCCGCCGCGAACGCCGCCGCCGTATGGCGAACGCACGACCATCGGGCACCCGAACTCGCCTGCCGAACGATAGCGCATCTTCGCCGCTTCCGACACCAGCATGTCGAAGCCGGGGAAGAGGAAGTCGATGAACTGGATTTCGGCGACCGGCTTCAAGCCGTATAGCGACATGCCGACGGCCGCGCCGATGATGCCCATCTCCGCGAGCGGCGTGTCGATGACGCGATCCTTGCCGAACATGTCGATGAGACCTTCGGTGACGAGAAAGACACCGCCGCGGATGCCGATGTCCTCGCCGAGGATGACGACGTCTTCGTCGAGCTTCATCTCATCGATGAGCGCAGACCGAACGGCCTGCACCATCGTGCTCGTCGTCTGTTTCTTCTCTGCTTGTGCGGTCGCCATCAGCTGATCCCCAATTCGGCCGCGAGCTCTTTACGCTCCCATTCGAGGTGCGGCGTCAACTTCTCGTATGCGTAATCGAGCACGGTGATCGGCTCGGGCGCCGGGCTCTTCTCAGCTTCCTCGAGCGCGGCGGCCACTTCTGCTTTGCATTCGGCCTGCAGCTTTTGCTCCTTCGCGTCATCCCAGAGCTTGCGATACTCGAGGAACTTGCGGAAGCGCGTGATGGGATCGCGCTCGTTGCGCCACATCTCGAGCTCGCCCTTGGGACGGTAGCGCGTATCGTCGTCAGCGGATGAGTGCGGACCGTAGCGGTACGTGTACGCTTCGATGAGAGCTGGGCCGTCGCCGCGCCGCGCTCTGTCGGCGCAATGCTTCGTCACCGCGTAGACGGCGAGCACGTCGTTGCCGTCGACGAAGTACCCCTCCATGCCGTACGCCTTCGCTTTTTCCGCTATGGTCTTCGTATGCGTCTGCTCTTCGAGCTTCACCGAGATCGCGTACTGGTTGTTCTGACAGAAGAGGATGATCGGCGAGCCGTAGACCGCGGCGAAGTTCATGCCGACGTGGAAGTCGCCTTCGCTCGTCGCGCCGTCGCCGAAGTAGCAGATCGTCAGCTCCTTCGTCTTCTTGATCTTCTGCGCCATCGCGGTGCCGACGGCTTCGGTGATCTGATTGCCGACGGTCGACGAGGGCGGCACGATGCGCAGGTCTTTGCGACCTGGACCGTGCGGCATGAGTCGGCCTTGCGACGGATCGAGCATGCGGCCGAGCTGGTGCGCGAACCATTCGGCTGCGCGCAACCCTTTGACGAGCATGCTGCCCTGCGAGCGGTGATCGCCGAACAGATAATCGGTGCGCTCGAGCGGCAGCGCGCTGCCGATCTGCGATGCCTCTTGGCCCGCGATCTGCGCGTAGAAGCCGGAGCGCCCCTGACGGACGAGGATGTACCCTCGATCGTCGACGGCGCGCGCGTAGACGAGCCAGCGATAGATGCTGATGAACTCGTCCTTCGATAGACCGAGCGAGTCGACGTCCGGCCCAGGCGTGCCGTCGTACTCGAGCAGCTTGATCGGCTTGTCGGTGAAAGGAGTGACGGTCATGGAAAAACTCCGATGGAATAGCCGCGCGTGATGGTTCGAACGAACCTCGCACGAGCGCGAGCCGACTCGAATGAATCGATTTTGCGCTTCTTAGGGGTATTCGGCTTTTCCCTCCGCCATCCGGAAATGGCAGCGGCCGGTCGTATGCCGGATAACTTCTTTCACGCAGCGGGAGTCGATCAGCCCCTGACCTAGCTCATCGGTTCGGGTTCGGCACTGAAGGTATCGCCGGGGAACCGGGATCGATGCCCAGTCGGGCAGCCCGCAAATCGATCTCGTTCTGGAACGTGTTCGACAGCTCGAGCACTTGTTGCCCATCCACAGCCGATCGAGCCGGCGCGATGGCCACGACTTGCGCGGAGCCGGCACCGAACGAAAAGGCGACCATGGCAAGCGCTTCAGCGCGAGCCTCGTCTCGAGGATAGCCATGGGTCCCGTATTTGTAGCGAGACGCGACCGCGATCAGTGCGTCGGGATTTCCGAGCGAGGCAGCCGCACTGAATAAGCGCTCGGCGAGGACATCATTTTTCGAAGTGCCGACGCCGGCTTGGGTCATCGTTGCGAGTTCGTACATCCCAAGCGCGTTGCCATCTCGAGCAGCTGCTGTGTAGTATGTCGCCGCCTCCGTGTCATCCCGGGAAATCCCCGACGCACCTGAATGTAGGATCGCGGCATAGGCAGCTTCAGCTGGTCCGTAGCGCTTCTCAGAGGCGAGCCGATACCAGTGAACGGCCTCAATGCTGCTCTTTTCGACACCGTTCCCGTGTTGATAGAGCCAGCCGAGCACATATTGGGACCACGGCGAGCGTTCGTCTTTCTGCAGCCACTCCAAGGCGAGACCGTAATGGCCTGCGAGCTTGTCGTCGTTGATGTAGACGCTGGCCAGGCTTTCGACAGCGAAAGCATCGCCGGTCCTCGCCGCCAACTCGAACCACCGCTCGGCGAGGAATCGATCGACGCTCCCAGCCCGTCCGCTATAATAGTAGCCCGCAACGGCATCGTAACATGGCTCTTCCCCGGCGTTAGCCGCTTTCAGGTACCATTGGAACGCGACTGCGTCATCGGGCTGAACGCCGAAGCCACGCTCGTAGGCGCGCCCGAGATTGCCATACGCGGCGGGATATCCTAGTGAGGCCGCGGCTTTGTAATAGGAAATTGCAAGTGCCGGATCGACAGCGACGCCCCAACCGTTCTCATAGGATCCTGCGAGGCCGTTGATCGCGCATCCATTGTGCTTGCTCGCGCCCTCGATGAACCAACGCCGCGCTTCTCGATAATCTTTGGAAACGCCGGTGCCGTACACGTACTTGTATCCCAACTCGCACTCGGCGTCAGCGTTACCCGTTTCCGCGAGGCGACGGAGGGCAACGATGTCGTTTGGCAGCTTCGGATAATGGAATAGCGTCGGAGCGACAAATGTTCGCGGAGTGGGAGATACGAGCGCCTGTGCCCGCATCTGCACGAGCTTCGCGTGGTTGGAGATGTCTTGTATAGAAAGAAGGCTCGGCGCTGCCCTCGGCCATGCCACGTAGGTCGCGTACCCGGCGTATAGCGCTAACGCGACGAGGGCGGGATAGACCACGAAGCGCACGTTGATAGCGCCTCGCTGTGGCGATAGACGCGGCACACGCTTCGGTTCCCGTGACTTAGAGGGGCGACCTCCAGTCAGCCGCGCGCGGGACCTCTTCAAATGGCGAGCGAACCACGGCGCCTCGGAACATCAAGGGAGAAGCACGATCAAACTCGGTCCTTTCAACTTCCTTAAGTTCGCATTTGGGTTGTATCGCTTTCCGCCGGGCCAGCCGCTTGATGCGGCGGTCCAAGGCGAGCTGCTGCGTGAGCTCCATCGCGACTACCCGAACCTGACGCAGATCCCCGGCGGTGCGATGTTCACCGAACCCCAAAAGGGGCGCGTACTCATCGTCGATCCTTCGAAGATCGAGCTCACCGAGATGAATACGCCGTCGGTGAGCGCCGCCGTCGACCGGATGTACGACGACCTGCGGAAGATCGTCCCCGTACTCCACGTCGTGCCACCGTA
>DASQJC010000412.1:0-4206 GCA_035631255.1 Candidatus Eremiobacteraceae bacterium
GCGGTCGCGGTCATCGCGGTCGCTTGCGGCGACTTTTCCAACAGGACGACGCGCACGCTTGTCTCAGGCATGCCGCGGCTTTTCGCGACGGTCGTCATCGAGCCCGCCCGCGATGAATTGAGCGGTCGACATCGGCTCTGAGTTACGGCGCTTCCGGCGTGCTGGGCCAGAAGGGTAAACCAAGCTGTCTTCGAACATCCCGCTCAGTGGCCCAGCATGAAGAGGCGGTCGGTGCCCCTATGCGGTCCGGCGCCCGTCGGCTGACGAATATCGGCGCACCATTTCAAGGTTTTCGTCGCGGTCTTCCAATTCGGGTGTTTGCCGAAATCGCTGGTCCGTGGGTCACGGTCGCACCAGGGGAGCGGCGTTTGCTCGAAGGTCGCGCGACAGGCTCTTCACACCGGTCGGTCGATGGTCGTTCGGCTTATAAACGCCGTCAAACACTAGCGCTCCACGCATGTACCTAGGAGGGTATGCTTTGAGAAAATTCCAGATCGCGATGCTCGCGGCGGC
This sequence comes from Candidatus Eremiobacteraceae bacterium, assembly GCA_035631255.1. GTDB lineage: Bacteria > Vulcanimicrobiota > Vulcanimicrobiia > Eremiobacterales > Eremiobacteraceae > JANWLL01. Next base: position 514 of record DASQJC010000412.1, read on the forward strand.
CGCCTTGGCCATCGTGGGGATCGCCCCAAGCTTCGCGTACGGCAGCACCGGAACGGCAACATCGGCAACGTCCGGAATGCAAGTCGCGGATGCAATGGCGAACTTCGGCTCCCCGCCTTCGGGCGAGGTGCCCATCCTCTTCAATGATCACCACGTCTACGCGAATCCGGACACGCTTCGGCAAGGACGCGTCCTCGCCGCGATCGTGTCGCACGGATCGTTGATGGTGCCGCTGCGCAGCATGTTCGAGCAGATGGGCGCCACAGTCGCGTTCGACGCGGCGAGCAAGTCCGTCACGGCACAGAAAGAAGGCGCGCAAGTCCAGGTGACGCTCGGCAAGAACGAGGTCATCATCAACGGCGAGTCGCGTCCGCTCGACGTGCCTCCGATGATGTACAAGGGCACGCTGATGGTGCCCGTGCGCGTCATCTCCGAAGCGCTCGGCGCGTACGTCGAGTGGGAACCCTCGCAGCACCTGTGCGTCGTGCGCTATCTGCCGCCGACGCCGGTCCCGACGCCAGCGCCGACGGAAGCACCGACCCCGGTCGCAACTCCGGCGCCGACACCGGCTCCCACAGCCGCTCCGGTCCTCGGATTCGTCCAGGGTGGCGCGACGTTCGGCAAGGTGTACAACGAGTTCTCGGCGGGTTCGCGTGATGCGCAGGGCGCGGGTGTCGGCAGCGCCACATCGGGTTTTGACGGCTCGTTCGTGATCGCCGGCGCGTACTTGTTCAACCCGTGGGCGCTCAAGGTCGACTTCCGCCAAGACGGCTACGACACGACGGTCTCTTCGACCGATCAGACCTGCTTGAGCGGCGCCTGCACCGTGTTCACGACGATCGACGGCGGCACTGCCTCGATCGACGCGTTCCGCGCGAAGCAGTCGACGTTGGACGGCCGCCTCGAGTACAACATCGGAGCGTATCCGGGTCTGTACATCGGCGTCGGCTATCTGCAAGCATCGAACAACTACGGTTATCCGACGTTGCACGGGCCGGGAGCAGGTCTCGAGAAACTGCCGGCGTTCGACCAAGGATGGAGCTGGTTTGGCTCTGCCTACTACTACCCGAACGCGAACGGCACGTGGGTCAACGACAACCCGGCGAGCGCGACGTTCAATCAATCGTTCAAGCAGTCGTACAACATCATCAAGTACGACCTTGGATTGAACGTCAACTTCAGCGGATCTCCGTTCTACCTGTACGCGGGTTACAGCGGCGACCGTTACACGAAGAAAGACAACAACGAGCCGATCGACCAGACCCACTCGGGTCCGTACGCCGGCTTGGGCGTCCACTTCTAAATCTCGCCTGAACGACATCGAAAGGCGTCCCGTTCATCGGGGCGCCTTTCGCTTATCACGCGAGGAAACAAAGCCGTTCGCCCGCTCGTTAAGCAGAGGAGACGGGACAGTCGTTGCCCGTCACGACCAGCCCGACAATGCGCCGTTTTGGCGCTTGCGAGCACGGGAAACCGTAGTTAGCACTCTGGCCAAAACCGACCTTACGAGACAGAACTCGACGGCGACCTAGGAGGTTCGAACTTGAGAAGAATCCAGATAGCGATGTTAGCGGCGGCGATGGTGGCCTTCGCGGGAATCGCTCCCAGCTACGCGCAGGTCAGTACCGGATCGGCAACAACGGCAACGTCCGGCACGCAAGTCGCGGATGCGATGGCAGATTTCGGCTCGCCGCCTTCAGGCGAGATCCCCATCATCTTCAACGACCATCACGTCTACGCAAATCCGGACACGCTGAAGCAGGGACGCGTGCTCGCCGCGATCGTCTCGCACGGCACGCTGCTCGTGCCGTTGCGCAGCATGTTCGAGCAGATGGGCGCCACCGTCGCATACGATGCGGCGAGCAAGTCAGTCACGGCGCAAAAAGAAGGCGCACAAGTCCAGGTGACGCTCGGCAAGAACGAAGTCATCATCAACGGTGAATCTCGTCCGCTCGACGTGCCGCCGATGATGTACAAGGGCACGCTCATGGTGCCTGTGCGCGTCATCTCCGAAGCGCTCGGCGCGTACGTCGAGTGGGAGCCGACGCAGCGCGTCGCCGTCGTGCGCTATCTGCCGCCGACGCCGGTGCCAACACCGGCACCGACGGAAGCGCCGACTTCGGTACCGACTCCGGCACCGACGCCTGCTCCGACGACGGCACCGTCGCTCGGCTACCTGCAGGCGGGCTACACGTTCGGTAAAGTCTACAACGAATTCGCAGCGGGCGAGACGGACAAGAGCGGCAATGGCGGTGGAGCGAGCGGCGGCGGCTTCTCGATCCCATCCGTGATCGCCGGTGCGTACGACTTCAACCAGTTCGCAATCAAGGTGGACTTCCGCCAAGACGTCTACGACACGACGAACAACGCGATCGGACCGTCCGGCGGCCCGGGCACGACGTTCAGCACGATCGACGGCGGCGTCGCGACGGTCGACCAGTTCCGCGCGAAGCAGTCGACGCTCGACGGCCGGCTCGAGTTCAAGGTCGCGTCGCCGAACATCTTCATCGGCGCAGGCTACCTGCAGGCCGCGAACAACTACGGCTATCCGACGCTGCACGCGATCGGCGGCGGTCTCGAGAAGCTCCCGAGCTTCACGAGCGGTCTCGACTGGTTCGGCTCCGCGTTCTACTATCCCAACGCGAACGGCACGTTCGTCCAGGATAATCCGTCGAGCCCGACTTTCGGTCAGTCGTTCAAGATGTCGTACAACATCATCAAGTACGACCTCGGCGTCGACCTGAACTTCGGCAGCTCTCCGTTCTACCTGTACGGCGGCTACAGCGGCGACCGCTACACGAAGAAAGACGTCAACGAACCGATCAATCAGTCTCACTCGGGTCCGTACGTCGGACTGGGAATCCACTTCTGATCGCAAGGACGTAGCGGTCGAGCTTTAGCTCGACCGCCGCGGCCTTACCGCTCGGAAAATCGAAGAGGGCCTCTCACGAGGCCCTCTTACTTTTGTGCTCGACACCTTATCTGAACTTTATCCGCTGCGCCATGATCAGGTCCATGTCGGGCGGATCGTACGTCGAAATCGTCCAGTCGATCCCCGTCGATGGCACAAGCGTACCGAGCTGTTTGAGCGCCTGCTTCGACCACCGCGTGTTCGGATAATGGAGCGACGTCTGGAGAAAGAAGTCCACGGCTAGCCGATCGGTGTCGACGTCGTGCTTGCCAGCCATGACGCCCGCGAAGTTGAGCATCGCGCCGCGCAGCCACGTGTCGCGCGGATATGCGTCGCCCCACTCTGCGAGCGCGGTCGAAACGCCCATGATGCGCGTTCGTTCGAGCGGCAGCGCCAGCGGGGAATGGCCTTCGACTTGCAGCGCGTGGATGATGTTGCGCACGCCGAGATTGCTGAGCTTCAGATGGCCGAAGTACTGATCGGCCGGCGCGTTCTGCTCCGTCAGCGGGCGCGCGTCGACGGCCACGGTCGCAAGGCCGTCCGGCCCCGTCACCGACGGCGATGCAGCATCAAAGGCTCTCGCCTGGCCGAACATCGCCGAGGTCGCGACGGCTGCGAAGCCTGCCGCGACTAACGGCGCCGTTGAGGGGACGCGAAAACGCATGCGGTCTGGTCCTTTCCGCATGCGTTTTCTTTGGAGGGCGCCTTACAGCCTTCGGAGCGAGCGAGCGCTCCGAGCTGCGTCAGTGCTGCTGCTGCTGCTGCTGCTGTTGTTGCTGTTG
>DASQJC010000413.1:0-3044 GCA_035631255.1 Candidatus Eremiobacteraceae bacterium
GGTTTCGCGAGGATGAGGGTGCGCTCCACGTCTCGTTCCTTCCTTACTATAGTGGAATTGGCGGCCGCCGGCTTGGGAACGCCCGGAAAAACCGAGCGGTCGACCCTTAAGGTCGACCGCCGGAGAGTCCTGGTGCTAGACGCCCGTCAGGTCTTGACGAACGTGTCTTCTCCACACACGAACTCGCGGTGCAGGCGCTGCATGTCGAGGAGCGTTTGGGCGTTGCCTTTCGGCGCCATCCACACGCAGAGGAGTAGCACCGGCAGCTTGGAGACCCATTCGCTCAAGCGTTCCTCGTACTTGCGGAGTGCCGACGCGTCGACTTCCGAGGCATCGACTTCTGGGTGACCGAGGAAGCGGATATCGGTCCAGCCGGCCTTCATGACTTCGCGCACGGTCGCGTCGAACGACTCGATCTGGCGCGTCGCGTCGAAGCCGCTGAGCGACTCGTACCACGTGAACGTGAGCTGGTGGCTGTGCCGGAGCGCATCGACGTCGTGACCGTGTGCCGAGATCATCGATTCGAGCTTGTCGCGATGATCGGGGTGGACGCAGAGCACGACCGCTTGATTGCCGCGCAATCCGTTGTCGACGAACGATCGCGCGAAGCCCATGTACTCGTCCATGTCCTTGACGATGAGGAGGACGTGTCGTCCGTGGCTGAACGTCTCATCTTCGAGGCCGAGGTTGAGGCGGCTGTGGCCGTTCGGCTGTTCGAGCTTCTCGCGGATGAGCGAGAGCGAGTAGCCCTTGCTCTTGAGCCGGTTGATCTCCGCGACGCGATGGAGCGCTGCCGCTTCGTCGAAGAGGTTCGTACGCCCGGAGACCTCATCGACGCCCAACAGGCCGCATTCGCCGTACTTGCGAAGCGTCGGCACGGACACGCCGAGCGTCGCTGCAAGTTCTTTGATCGTCACTTTCCGTGACAAGGTAGTAGCCTCCGCCTTCCCATTTTGCCGTTCGAGATGTAGCACGTAGATGTCTGACCTCCGGTCCTTTCCGCCCTCGCTCATCGACGAGGATGCACTTGAGTCGGGGATCCGCGACCTTCCGCGGTTCGGCGTCGTGCGGTACTCGGTCGGCACGGACTCGACGCAATCGCGCGCACTCGATGTCCTGCACGACTTAGACGCCCGCAGCATATCATTTGTTACGGAGTCACAGGACGTAGGACGAGGGCGCGCGACGCGTCGCTGGACGTCGCCGATCGCTTCGGGACTGCTGTTCTCGACGATACTGCCCGCTGATCTGAGCGCGGCATCACTGCCTGCAGTCGGTTTTTGGTCGTCGCTTGCGATTGCGCATGCCGTGACGAGTGTGTGCTCGGTCACATTAGATATGAAGTGGCCGAACGATCTGATGCTGCAAGCGCGCAAATGCGTCGGCATCCTATGCGAGGGGCGATCGGAAGGCTCGATCACGCGGGTTGCCGTCGGCGTCGGACTCAACGTCAATCGGCCATCGGTAGTGCCTGATGAGATAGCGTCATCGGCGGCTTGGCTTTCAGATGAAGTCGGTTTTGCGGTCGATCGGACCGCGTTATTGATCGAAACGCTTCGTCGTTATGAGAAAACGTTCGATTCGCTGTTGGCTCGGCCGGCAGATGTCATCGCCGAATGGAAAACGCGATCGGAATTGATCGGTCGAACCGTGTCCGTCAGGGCGGTCGATGGGTCAATGCTTCACGAGGGCGAGGTCCTTGACATCGGCTTGGACGGCTCGCTCGTCTTGCAGACCTCGAGCGGCTGCGTCTCCGTGATGCTCGGCGACGTCGACGTCTTGAGCTAGCGCAGAAAAAAGGAGCGGTCGAGATCTATCTCGACCGCCGCGGCCTCGCACCAGTACGAGTCATCGAGCGGCTCATGTCGTGAGGACCAAAAGCGTAGCCAGCCCGACGACTCTGCATGTCCGGAGCACCGGCGTGAATCCTTAGATGATCGTCGTGAACGCCTGCTCTGCGTGGTATGACGATCGGACGAGCGGTCCCGAGACGACCTGATGGAAGCCCATCGGCTTTACTTGCGCGGCGAACCGCGCGAACTTCTCAGGCGTCACGTATTCGACGACCGAGAGATGCTTCTTCGTCGGTTGCAAGTACTGGCCGAAGGTGATTATGTCTACGCCCACTTCGCGCAGATCGCGCGCCGCCTGTAACACGTCTTCATCCGTCTCGCCGAGGCCGAGCATGATGCTCGACTTCGTGTAGTTTTCCGGTCGCTGTCGCTTCGCATATGACAGCACGTTCAGCGTCTGATCGTAGCCGCAGCGGCGGTCGCGTACCCGAGGCGTCAACGTCCGCGTCGTCTCGATGTTGTGCGCGTAGACGTCGGGTCCGGCGTCGAGCACGGTCTGAACTGCGTTGAAGTCACCGCGATAGTCCGACGTCAGAACTTCCACCTTGACGTGAGGCGTGCGCGTTTTGATCGCGCGGATCGCTTCGGCCATTTGCGTCGCGCCGCCGTCGGGCAAGTCGTCGCGATCGACGCAGGTGATGACGCAGTAGTTGAGCTTGAGCTCTTCAACGCTCTTCGCGAGTTTGAACGCTTCAAGCGGATCGATCGCGTTCGGGTGGCCGGTCTTGACGTTGCAGAAGCGGCAGCCGCGCGTGCACGTGTCGCCGAGGATCATGAAGGTCGCGGTGCCGACGCCCCAGCACTCGGCGATGTTCGGGCACATAGCTTCTTGGCAGACGGTGTGGAGCTTGCGCTCGCGCACGATCGAGAGCAGATGGTTGTAGTTCTCGCCGGTCGGCAGCTTGACTTTGAGCCATTCCGGCTTACGCGCGATCATGATGCGACCTGTTCGACGAAGGTCACGACGTAGGCTTTTTCGAGCGCGGCACGCATGTGCGGCTTGATATCTTCGAGGGAAACGTCCCGTCCTGCTTCGCGCGATACCGACGTCGTCTCGACGTCCGGCATACCGCACGGATTGATGAGCCGGTAGTAGCCGAGATCGGTGCAGACCTCGAGCGAGAACCCGTGCAGCGTGACGCCCGAGCGCACCGCCGCACCGATCGATGCGATCTTCGCGCCGCGGACGAA
>DASQJC010000414.1:0-6231 GCA_035631255.1 Candidatus Eremiobacteraceae bacterium
TGTCGTAAACAACGGCTGCATTGCCGAGCAGCCGAGCAATGGGATCCGCCGACGACGTTTCTCTCGAATTTTTCCGTTCTTAATCCCCAGTAAATGACGTGGGTTTAACATCGGGTTGATCGCGCTATTCCGACGGAGCGGGGCGGCGCAAACCTAAGCGGATCGGTAGACCGCTTAGGATCTCTGCAAGAGTGCCGGCCGACGCGAGCGGCCGGCATCTTCTTTGTCGGGTTTTTTGTTTTTTGATGATCGCTCGGTCCCGCATTGCTCTTCGGGACCGCATGTCCCCTATCGCTGGCCGTTCCGCACTCACGATTGCCGTCTTCGGGTACTCTTTCGTTTAGGGTACAGGAGGTTGATATTTGTATGAACACCAGAGCAAGAATCGCGATGGGCGCGGCGGTGGCCGCGATGTTGTTAGCGCCGACGGTGACGCCGGCGGTCGCGTCGGCTCCGCGTGTCGTCACCCTCGCAAGCGGCACGATGCTTGACGCGAAGATGAACCAGACGATCGACTCGGGCAGCGCCCAGATCGGTCAGCGGTTCACGATGACGGTCGTTCCGCCGTACCCGCAGAGCAATCCTCAGTTCACGAGCGCAACGCTCACCGGCCACGTGACGAACGTCGTGCCGGCAGGCCAGGGGACGAACCCTGAGCTTGCGTTCGCGATCGACAAGATCGCGCTGACGAACGGCGCGTCCGGTCATCCTAGCCTGATGGTGCAGTCGCAGGAGACGCAGCGTCACGACAACACGACGAACGTCGCCGCGTCGGCGCTAGCGGGCATGCTCGTCGGCAACTGGGTCGGTAAAGCCGTCTTCCAGACGAACGCCGGCGGCGCGGTGGGCGCTGTCGCGGGCGCGCTCTTCGCTTCGAACAAGAAGCAGAACGTCTCGCTCGTACAGGGCTCGCAGGTCGTATTCGAGTCGCAGCAGACCGTTGCGCTCCGATAGACCTCTGATCACGTCGTAAAGTCGTAACCCCACACCACCGAGGGCCCCGGCGCTGAGCCGGGGCTCTCACCTATTCCGGCGCGTGCTTGGCAGGCGGGTCGTGCAGCTTGAAAACATAATGGTCGCGTCATGAAGGAGCTCACGACACGCTGTTGCATCGCCGGCGGTGGTCCGGCCGGGATCATGCTCGGCTACTTGCTCGCGCGAGCCGGCATCGACGTCATCGTCTTAGAAAAGCACAAAGACTTCTTCCGCGATTTCCGAGGCGATACTGTCCACCCATCGACGCTTACCGTGCTTCACGAGCTCGGATTGCTCGACGACTTTCTCAAACTGCCACACTCCGAGATCCACGCGCTCTCGGGAAATGTGTTCGGTCACGTCTTCCAACTCGTCGATCTCAAGTACGTACCGGGTCCGTGCAAATTCGTCGCTTTCATTCCGCAGTGGGATCTTCTCAACTTCCTCTCCGATCGCGCGAAGCGTTTTCCAGGTTTCCACTTACTCATGGAAACCGAAGCGCGAGCGCTCGTCGAGGAGAACGGGAGAACCACCGGGATCATCGCCGGGTCGAACGGCGATCAGCTTCGGATCAGCGCAGATCTAACGGTCGCTGCGGATGGTCGCACGTCGATATTGCGAACCCAGTCAGGCCTAGAAGTGCTCGAGCTCGGAGCACCGATCGACGTGCTTTGGTTTCGGCTCTCGAAACGCCCCGGCGAAGAGCACGAGACCTTCGGCAACATCGCGGCCGGCGGAATTCTCGTCGCGATCGATAGACTCGAATACTACCAGTGCGCTCTGGTCATCAAAAAAGGCGGCTTCGACCTGATCCGTAGCCGAGGGCTCGATGAGTTTCGGCAAACCGTCGGGCGCATCGCACCGTTTCTCTCCGACCGGGTCGGCGAGTTACGCGACTGGAATGACATCAAGCTCTTGACCGTTGCGGTCAACCGACTCAAGCAGTGGCATAAGCCGGGATTGCTTTTCATCGGTGACGCTGCACATGCGATGTCGCCCGTGGGCGGCATCGGGATCAACCTCGCCATTCAGGATGCCGTCGCCGCCTCGAACATCCTGACCGAGCCCTTGCGGCGAGGCGCGCCGAGCGAAGCAGACCTCGCTCGATTCCAATCGAGGCGTGAGGAGCCGACGGTAAGAACTCAAGCGCTTCAAGTCTTCATCCAAGACAAGCTTCTCAATCGAGTCCTCGACAGCACGCAGAGGATTGGGATGCCTTTCGCATTCCGGCTGCTGAACTGGATCCCGATCCTTCGCGCGATTCCGGCCCGCACGATCGGCGTCGGCTTCCGCCCCGAGCACGTCGAGACGAAAGCAGCCGTCTAACATCTCTCGGGCCGGCGAGCGCCTGTCGTCTCGATGTCATCCGCTAAGAACGGCGAAGTTTGACGGAATGCTCGTCAGGATACCGAAAGACCAGTGCCCTAAATTTTTTGCGGCGAGGACATGGTCATGGTATATGCAAGACCGAGGAAACTCGACCAGAGCCGTGCGATGGCATTCCGCACGAGAATGTCAAGCGACGGCCGCGCGTGGCACGGGTTGCGTGCTTCCGTTTTCGACACAACCGGCGGTTTCGCGAAAGCCGGGCCAAGATCGCATCACTCGGTCGTCTTGCACATAGGCTCGCCGGTCAATGCGTCATGCCAGTGCGACGGCGTCACGAAGCATCGGCGCTCGACTCCCGGCGACATCGACATCCTGCCCGACGTCGCATCGGCGACGTGGCAAGAGGACGGTCCGACCACCCAGCTCGACATCCAGCTCGCTCCGGCGCTCGTGCGGACCGCCGCAGACTCGATGGCCCTTGACCCCGATCGGGTATCGTTCTTTCCGCAACTCCAGATCAGGGACGTGCAGATCGAGTCTATCGGCCGAGCGCTCAAGGCGGAGTTAGAAGCCGACTATCCGCACGATCGCGTATTCGCAGAAGGCCTTGGTGTCGCGCTGGCGGTGAATTTGCTCCGGCGGCACACACGGGTCGTGTCGCGCGATTTCCGACGTGGCTTGTCGCGCCAGCGCCTTCGCGAAGTCCTCCGCTACATCGACGACAACCTCGCCGCGGATTTATCCCTTTCGGAGCTCGCGGCCATCGCCGGAGTCAGCCCCTCACATTTCATCGTGCTCTTCAAGCAGTCGACCGGCATGGCGACGCATCAGTTCATCATCCGGCGTCGCGTCGACCACGCTCTGCGACTGGCGGCCGGCGGTAAGGCTCGTCTCTGCGACATCGCATGCGAGAGTGGTTTTTCCGATCAGAGCCACATGGCACGCTGCATGCGTCGTATCGCAGGCGTGACGCCTTCCGCCGTACTGCGATCGTATCGATAGGACTTGCCGGCTACGGCACGATCTTGCCGAACGCTCCGATCCGGAGAATCGGACCGTTCGCCTTGACGAATAGGCGCGCTGGTGGTATCGGACGGCTCTTTGTTGGTTGCAGCGACAGCGAGCCGTTGTCGTTTGGAATGGCGCGGAAAGCGAACACCGCGCCGGTGTTCTGATCCAAGGCGAGACCCGTGATCACACCGTTGTCGTTGATGTCGTTGGCGAACACGAGGTAGGGAGATCCGGACGGCACGAGCGTGTTGAGATCGGTCATCGTGCCATTTTGCCAGATGAACGCGCGTGTCACGCTACAATTTGCAGTCACGCAAGATAAGCCTACGATCTGTCCGCTGTCGTTAACGGCATAGGCCTGGCTCAACCCGTCGCCGGGCAGCGTTCCGAGATCTTGCATGCCCATGCCTTGCGTCCAGAGGAAGGCGTGATAATTCGGATTCGTCGCATGCCGATCGCCATGGCGGTCGGCAAAGCCGACGATCTCGTCGTTGTTGTTGATCCCGGTCGGCGTGTTCCACCCGGCTCCGCCGAGGCCGCCGAGGTATGTCGCCACTCCATCATGCCACATGACGGCATGCTTAGCACTTAGAGCGCCGACCGCGTTCTGGCAGATGCCCGAGATCCCCGCGACGTCGCCGCGGTCGTTGATACCCGTTGCCGCGCCATCGCGGTCGCCGGCAAGCGGGGCTAATTCGTGGATCCGACCGTCCGGCGTCCACATCGCCGCTTCGAACTGCAGTACTTGCGGTGGCACGCAGCTCGAATCGTGCTTCTCGTTCTCCGCCCAACCGACGACGTCGCCACGGCTGTTCGCGCCCGATGCGAATCCGTTGTTGCCTCCGAAAGTCGATAGTGGCGCCATCGTGCCAGAGTTCCAGACGAACCCGAGGCATGTCGTGCCGGTGTTCGGGATGAATGCGGAGCAACTCCACTTCTCTCCGAGCGGATCGGCCGTCGAAGTCTGTGATATGCCGACGACTTCGTGTATGTCGTGGTTCGGCCACTCGACCGCACTGTTCACGCCGCCAAGAGTCTGGAGATCGACTCCGTTCGTCGATCCTGCGGGCCAGAGAGCCGCGTGAAATGCGCTGTCGCCTGCAAGACTCGATAGACCGCTCACGGCACCGTCGCCATCGATGCTTATGCCTGCAGCTATCGTGCCGCCAAGCGTGCCGAGGCTGACGATCGTGTAATGCGCCATCGGACGCGATCCGGCGCGCTGCGATGCGCTCGCAAGCCCTGGTGACTGCGCCGCTTGCGAGACGCTTGATGCGCCGTCGCAACCCGCCAGAGTGGCCGCTCCGAATAAGGCCGCTATTTGCCAGTGTAAACCGCGTGGCCGTGACATGCTTGACCCTCCTATGGAGTGCGAAGAGGATTAAGCGTATCAGCGCCGGCACTGTGTAGTCGCGCACATTCCAATCGTCGCTTGGACGATTCGATGGTTCCTGAACCAAAATCTCATTTGACAAAGCGCTTGACATCCGTGTACAATAGCCCTCGCTTGTCTTTCTAAGGAGACCATTCTCAGTGACACGGCGTTATACGGAACATAATATGCAAGAGCGCGGCGGAGACGTCGCAGCACTTGGATTTGCGTTGCCGATAATTGGCGGCGCGATGGTGACGTAACTCCGGCACGAGATCATCACAGTCGATGTGAGGCCTCGGTTGGAGACGACCGAGGCCTCGGTCTATTCAAACGCGCCTTCGTGGCTCAATCAGGTAGAGCAACGGCTTCTTACGCCGATGGTTCCAGGTTCGATTCCTGGCGGAGGCACGAATGTTGGGACCGAGCTCGGCGGTAGAGCGGCGCTCTGATACAGCGAAGAAGGTCGGTTCGACTCCGACGGTTCCGAAGTTGAAACACGACGACACGACATGATATGGGTGGGTGACCGAGAGGCTGATGGTGGCGGGCTGTAACCCCGGTGCGCGATCTGCGCCGCGCAGGTTCAAATCCTGCCCCACCCATTGATGTGGTATGCCGGGCGAAACTCGGCAAGATGAGCCCGGGCAGCACGACGGTCGTGCAGCTGTCTTACAAACAGCTCCGTGGGGGTTCGAATCCCTCCCTGGGTATGTCGCCAAAGCGTAGAGAGCGACGCGCCGCCTTCGTAACGCGGACAGCCTCGTGCAAGTCGAGGTGGCGGCTCCAATACGATCGACAACGATAAACGACGACATGGCGGGCATGGTGTAGCGGCGTTGCATGACGCGATGTGAACGCGAAGGCTCCGGTTCAACTCCGGATGTTCGCCCCAGATTTGAAAGGGAGATGACGCAAGGGGGTTTCGTTCAAGGGTAGGATTGCTGTCTTGCACACAGCGGATCAGGGTTCGATTCCCTGCGCCTCCACCAGCGTTGCCCTGTAGCACAATCGTGGCAGTGCGAGCGCCTGTTAAGCGCAATGGTGAGCGTTCGAATCGCTCCGGGGCAGCCACGCGATCGGACGTCGCTCGGAAGACCGCTGCGTTGCCAGCGCAGCAGTGCGGGTTCGAATCCCGCCGATCGCAACGAAGGTCGGGATCGGGGATCGAGCGGGTCTCCAAAACTCGCACGCGAGGGTTCGACTCCCTCACGACCTGCCAACATTGACCGCGCGACTGCGAAGGTCGCGCAACTCGACGAAACCCGTCTGGCGTCTTGCGGGAGTCGCCGGCGAAAATCGATGGCCCGGGGTTCTCGATCGGGCAACAGTTCGAGGCGGACGAGACGATACGACGCCGGTCTCATAAGCCGGATGGCTCGGGGCAGTTCCGAGGTCCGCTACCAATTTCGGAGAGTGCCGCCGACGGGTCGGCGACGAGTTTCGAAAACTCGTGGGCGCTCACAAGGCGCGGGGTTCGAATCCTCCGCTCTCCGCCAACGATGGTGACGACAACGATGGTCAGGTAGTCAAGAGGAAAGGCA
>DASQJC010000415.1:0-5916 GCA_035631255.1 Candidatus Eremiobacteraceae bacterium
TGTAACGGCGCTCATCACAACCTCATCGTGAGTCACAGCCTCGTCACAGACTTCGACGGCGAGGCCTCGCTGAGGGACGCGCGGAATCACGCCCGCGATGGATGTCGTATGCATCATCGGCGAAAGGCTGTACCACGCATCGGGCACCGATTGCCACCGAGCCCTCGTCGAATCCGGGGGCGCTATCCTATCGATCACCGAGGCGCAGGCGCACGAAGTCGGCATGGAGCCGTGTGGCGTCTGCATCAAACTGAACGACGAAAATCGCGCGCACTGAGCCGGATGCCGGCTAAGTAAAACGCGCGAGTGCCTCGCGCAGCTCTTTCGGAACCGGCTTCGGCTTGAAGGTCTGCTTGTCGACGCAGACGAGCACGATGTCGCAATCCGCGACGCGCGTGCCTGCATCGTCACTGAATTCGAATCGCAAAGCGATCGAGCTCGTACCTATCCGGCCGACGCTCGCATTCACGGTCAGCTGTTCGTCGAGCACCGCCGGTTTGCGGAATTCCATCTTGTAGCTCGCGCGCGGTAGCCAGCAGTCGAAGCGTTCGAAGACCTTGCCGTATGGAAAGCCGGCGGCGCGGAAAAGCTCGGTCTCGGCGATCTCGATGAAGCGCACGTACGCGCCGTAGCAGATCACACCGGCGGCGTCGACGTCGCCCCAGCGGACATATTCGCGGATCGAAAACGGCGTCACGATTTGAAGCGCGGGTCGACGACCATGAACGTCGACGTGCAGAGCGCGATGAGCTGGCCCGAATCGTTCTCGACCTTCGCGCATCCACGCACGAGCGTCCGCCCGGCATGTTCGATCACCGCGGTCGCCGTCGCTTCGCCGGCGGTCAAAGGCCGTATATATTGAACGGTGAGCTCGGTCGTGACGAAGTCGCGCCCTTCCGGAACAACGGACGCGGTCGCGAACGCAAGCGATGCGTCTGCATATGCGACGATGATGCCGCCTTGCACCGCACCCTGATACTGGGTCATCTCCGCGTGGAACGGAAAGCGCAACACGACGTGGCCCCGTTCGAGCGTGACGACCTCGGGGTCGAAGTAGTCGAAGAACGGGTTGCGGGTCAGAATCGCTCGATAGCGATCGGGAATGTTTGCCGGATCGACGCCTCTTGCCGTCAAGCGGCGGTCAGCCTGCCACCGGCGAAAGTCGTCCTTCTTCGATATCAAGCAGATCGGTCCACGTGGTGATATCCGAGCGACCGGGAGCGAGCGCTTCGCGCTGGCGTTCGAAGCGCGCTCTGCCTTCTTCGGACTTCGGCGCCCAATTCTCGATCGCAGCGTTGTGCGCGTCGAGCTTTGCGCCTTCGGGCATCGAGTCGCGGCCTCGCAACCACGCGACGACGGCGATGTCGTCGGGCGAGCGAGAGACCACTTCCAAGAACTCGTCGCCGGTTATGCCGAGCGTCGCGAATAGCTGGCGGTCCATCGGACAATCGTAGATGTACTCGCCGACCGTGCCGGCGAGCTGCGCGCGCGCCTTGTCGATCGTGCGCGCGAGCATGCTCACGCCCGCGATCCGCTCGCGTGGTCCACGTGGATATGAGTTCGTAAGGTCGATAAGCGGTGCCGTGAGATTCATTTCGGTAGGAATGTTCCCGTTGCCGGGTAACTCCACCCGCGTGATTTCGGACCCGCCCCGCGCGCATCGATGCCCGAAGTGCCAATCGCCCGGTCTCAACCGGACCGAGTTCAGATACCCCGTGCTCGGCTACAGCGATTACGAGCTTGCTTGCATCTGCTGCGGACTTTCTCTCTGGCAACGTCCCGACGAATCACCTCGCCAGACGTACTTCCGCTGGCTCATGGACCGCATCGCGTTCTAAACGCGCTCGGTCGTCTCTACGATCCCGTTCCCTGATATCGATTGAGCCCGACTCGCCAGAAAGCGAACGAGCCGGCCGCCCACATCGCCGCGACGAGCGGCGCCATCCAACCGAGCGCCGGATTGAACTGTGCGGCATCTGCCGTCTTGTGCAGCAGCACGGTCGCCGGGAAATAGTTCATGAATGCGAACGGAAAGACGTAGCCGAGTATGATGCGCACGGCGCGGTTGTACATCGATAGCGGAAAACGCGTGAAGTCGTTCTCGAGCGACATGACGACCCAGCGAAGCGCATCGAGCCGCACGACCCAGAACGAAAGCGTCGCGATGACGAGCTGCACCGCTCCGTCGATGACCGCGGCCGCGAGTATCGTCATGACGACGAGCAATACGACGAGCGGCGTCCACACGAGATGGACGAGTGCCGCCGCGATGGCGAAGACGATGATCGAGACGAAAAAATCGTCCGGGAAGTTCTGACCCGGCTGCGCCGCGACTTGGAAGAGCGGATCGAGCGGCCGTACGAGCATGCGATCGAAACGCCCTTCGCGCACCGCATCGGGCACGTCGCCGACCATGAAGAACAGCGAATTGTTGAGCGTGTGTCCGACCATCCAGAGCGCGTAGAGGAAAAAGACATCCGTGCGCTGCCAGCCGTTGAGCGACGGGAACTGCGTGAGGATCACCCAGATCGCGGTGAGCGCGACGCCGTGGTACACGATCGTGAACAAGAACCAGATGAAGAAATTCGCCTTGTACTCCATGAGCGTGAGCACGTTGAGGCGCCACACTTCACGGAACGCATCCCAATAGCGCGCGCTAACCACCTTGGATCACCACTTTGCGCTCGCCGACGTTCCAGAGCCACACGGCGAACGCGCCGAGCAGTGCGGCCCAGAGCAGCTGGATCGCGAGCGCGTCACCGATCTGCGCGCCCTGATATTTGCCGATGTAGATCGACAACGGCACGTTGTAGAGCGCTGCGAAGGGCGAGTTCAAGAGGATCTGCTGGATCGGTCCTTGCGGGAAGAAATAGAGCGGCACGAGCGACCCTGAAAGCAGCGACGAGATGAACTGCACCATGATCTGGATGCCGAATATCTCCATCGTCCAGAACGTCATCGTCGCCATTATCATGTCGATGAAGTAGTTGACGACGAAGCCGATCGCGAGCGCGGCCACGAAGCCGAGCAGCGCGAGCGCCGACGGCGGGCCATCGACATGGACCAAGAACGCCGACAAGATGAGCGCGGGCACGCACTGGAGCAGCGCGAATCCGGTTTGACCGAGAGTATCCGAGAAGACGTAGAGCGGCACGCTGATAGGCCGCATGAAATCGATCGCGATCGTCCCCTCTCGGATCTTCTCGCGCACGACGTACGCGCCGTTGATGCCGTAGATGATGTCGAGCAGCAGTGCGAGGACGACGTATGTCAGCATGCTGTGCAGCGCGATGCCTGCCTGCTCGCCGTTCGCTCGGTAAAGATTGGTCCAGAGCGTCGCGAGCAAGAAGACGCGCAGCAGCACCGATCCGACGCGGCTGAACACCTGGAAACGATACGTGCCTTCGCGCGAGAACGCGCGTTTGGCGAACTCTATGTATGCTTCGAGTCTCACGGCGGCGCCCGGCCGCCGAACTTCACCTTGACGAGCGGGATGACGTAGCGCAGGACGTTCGCCGTCGGCGACGTCGACTCGGAACTCGAACCGCCGATGACCCAGACGATGTGGCCGAGCACCGCGACCGACATCCCTTCGCGCGGAAACGGCAGCCAGTGCCCGTCCATCCACCCGTCGCCGTTTTGTCCGGAGATCTCGGTCGTCTGCGTCGTGATGCCGGTGAGCAGATTGCCGCCGCCGATCGCGAGAGACGATTTTCGACGGCAGCGAGACCGAAATCGCTGCGGGCCAGGTGCATGCTCGAACAGACCGACCAAACGTTGTGCGCCGGATCGTATAGGTCGCACGAAGCGATGTTGTGCTCATCGCGATCGCGCCCGCCGACGAGCACGATCTTGCCGTCGAATAATGCGGTCTCAGCTTGCTCTCGCTCGCTGCCAAGCGCGTAGTCGATGAGCGTCCACGATGAGGTCGCGGGATCGAAGACTTCGATGCTCCGCTCGTCCTGCGCGTGTGACGACGCACCGCCGATGAGATAGAGCTTGCCGTCGAACGCCTGCATCGTCGCCGCATAGCGCGGCACCGGAAGCGGCGGCATCGTCGCCCACGAGTCGTCGACGGGATCGTAACGCCAGAACTTGTTCGAGACGAGCTTCTCGACGGATCCGCCGGCGACGTAGATGTAGCCGTCGAGCGCGGCAGCGGCGGCATGGTCGATCGCTTCCGGCATCGAGCGCGCGGTCGTCCACGAGCCGACTGGGAATACCGGTGCCGGCGCGGCCGCCGCGGACGGCGTGAGATTGGTTCCAGCCGGTTGTTCCAACACGAAGTTCGAGCTCGTCGGAGAACCGCCCGGTCCGAAGCCGCCGATCACGTAGATATGTCCGTCGAGCACTGCGACGGCCGAGTCTTGGCGTGGCGCTGGAAGATTGGGACCGTGGAGCCACGAGCCGCCGTGCGGATCGAGCGCGTAGGTGGGCGCCGGTGTCGACGCCGTGTCATCGGCGATCGCCGAGCGTGGGATCGCGATCGCAGCGGATACGAGCGTTATCGCGATCGCTCCGAGGAGTGCGCGTTTCACGGCGCTGCTCCAGCGGTCAGCGGTTCGAGACCGCTTTGATAGATGTGACGGATGATCGCTTCGAGCTCCGGCTCGGCGATCGTCACGTCTTTGAGCTCGCACGTGCGCGTGAGCTCGACGATGAGCTCATCGGCGCGTACGCGCGTCCGGTCGAACTCGATCGTGATGCGATGACCCTCGCGGCCGACGACGGTCGTGCCGGGCAGCCGCACTTCGATGTCGGCGCACGCGTCGGTGAGATCGGCCGTGAGGACGCGCTTCGCGCCGTACCGGTTCTTGATCGACTCGATGCTGCCGTCGTAAAGCTTGCGGCCGTGATCGATGATGATGATGCGATCGCAGAGCTTCTCGACGTCGTTGAGGTCGTGCGTCGTGAGGATGTACGTCGTGCCGCGCGAGCGGTTCGTGCGGGCGATGAACTCGCGGATAGCTTCTTTCGCGACGACGTCGAGGCCGATCGTCGGCTCGTCCAAGAAGACGACCTTTGGTTCGTGGAGCATCGCTGCGGCGAAATCGCCGCGCATACGCTGGCCGAGGCTGAGCTGCCGCACGGGCGTACGGATGAACTCGTCGAGGCCGAGCAGATCCTTGAACGCCTTGAGGTTCTGTTCGTAACGGTCGTCCGGAATGCCGTAGATCGCTTTGAGCAACCGGAACGACTCGATGAGCGGCAGATCCCAATACAGCTGCGTGCGCTGGCCGAAGACGACGCCGATCTGTCGCGCATTGCCCTTACGGTCGAGCCACGGAACGACGCCGTCGACCGTGCACGAACCCGAGCTTGGCACGAGAATGCCGGTCAGCATCTTGATCGTGGTCGATTTGCCCGCGCCGTTCGGACCGATGTAACCGACGAGCTCGCCCGCCTCGAGCTCGAACGAGACGTCTTTGACAGCATCTTTGAGATCGTATTGCCGCGAGAACAGGTTCGCGAGCGCGCCGGCGACGCCGTCCTTGCGACGCAAGCTCTTGAACTGTTTCGTCAGATGTTCCGCGCGGATGATCATCGGACGGGTATGGTTGGCCAAACGCAGCGGCCGACCTTGCCGTACACGTGCATGAAAGAGCCGATGCTGCGATGACGAATGCCGGACATCGTGGGTGATCCGGTTCTCGTATTCGTCTACGGCCTGCTCATGCGCGGTCACGATCTGCACCATCACATGGAGAGCGGCGAGTATGTCGGTGATGGCAGGGTGAAGGGCGCGCTCGTATCGTTAGGACGGTATCCCGGACTCATCGAAGGGTCAGGGACCGTGCGCGGCGAGTTGTATCGATTCGCCGATTTGCCCGCGGCGCTCGACGTGCTCGACGACGTCGAAGAATTCGAACCGACGGATCCATCGCGAAGTCTCTACCTGCGAATCCCGATGCGCGT
>DASQJC010000416.1:0-12649 GCA_035631255.1 Candidatus Eremiobacteraceae bacterium
TCGAACGACCTCCGCGGAAGGGCCCGATCATGCGCCAGTGCATCGCGTCGTACGGATGCACGTCTGCGGAGACGAGCGTCGGCGCGAAGAAAAGGATGACAGCGGCTAACGAAAGCGCGATTGCGCGTGATGATCTCATGCGCCGCCGCTTCGTCAGTGCGTCGCCGACGCCTTGCGTCCGCGCGGCGCGTAGCGACGCATCGCGCCTGCCGCGCGCGTGACGATCGTCGCGCGCAGCTCCGCGGGCTCGAGCGCTTCGACGCGATCGCCCCATGCGAGCACGTGCGCGACCGCCGTTTCAAGACCGGGGAAGAGCAGTTTGTACGTCTTCCATCCACGGCGGCCTTCGTCGATGAGATCGCACTCCCAGTACGACGTCACGTCGTCGATAGCGTTCGGAGCGATGCGCAGCACGACCGGAAACCCCGGCAAGCTGCGTTCGAATTGCGTGCTCCACTCCGTCCAAAATTGATCGAGATCGAATTCGGCCGGGCGTTCGAAGCGTTCGGCCATGACGTCGAGGCCGAGCATGCGATCCGCGCGGAAGACGCGCATCTCGGAGCCGTAGCGAGCGACGAGATACCAAACTCCGGCTTTCGCGACGAGACCGAGCGGTTCGACGATGCGTTCGGTCACTTTCGTGTTGCGATCGCGATAGTGGAGGACGGTGCGTCGATCTTCGGCGCATGCCGTGCGCAGGGCGGCGAGCATCGCACGCGGCTGCTCCGCCTGCTTCCAGCGGCGCGGGTCGATGTGGATGCGGCCGCGAGCGTTCGCAGCGGCACGTTTTTGCGACTCCGAGAGCGCGCCGCTGAGCTTCTCGAGCGCGTGTCGCAGGTTGTCGCCGAGCCCGACATCGGCGAGCGTGTTCGCAGCGGATGCGAAGAGCGCGCGGATCTCTTCATCGCGGAACTGCGTGAGCGCCCGCCGATAGCCGTCAGCGAGAACGATGCCTCCATGCGCGCCGCGTTCGGCGTAGACCGGGATCCCGGCGGCGCTCAAGGAGTCGAGGTCGCGGTAGATCGTGCGTTCCGACACCTCGAGCGACGATGCGATCTCTCTCGCGCTGGCGCGGCCGCGCGCCTGGAGCATGAGCAACATCGCGAGGAGGCGCTCCGATTTCATGACGCCACCTCTTTGTCGACGCGCTGTGGGATTCTTTCGCAGCGCGCTGGAACGTCCGGCGTCAAGATGCGCGGAATCATCAAGCTCTCGATCGCCGCGGTATCGGCAGCAATGACCATCGCTTTACCGTTTCATGCGGAGGCGAGCACCGCTCCGAGAGGCATGACGCCTGGTGAAGCCGCGCAGCTGCAGAATGCGCTCGAGAACGCACGCTCTGCGAGCGGTGCGCCGGGAGTCTCGGCAGCGATAGTCGACGACGGAATCGTCACCTGGACCGGCGGGAGCGGCCGGTCGACGTTCTCCACAAACGCTCCGATCACCGACAGCAGCATGTTCGTACTCGCAAGCGTCAGCAAGATGTTCGTCGCGACGATCGCGATGCGACTGGTAGAAGAAGGGAAACTGGATCTCGACGGGCCGATCGCGCCGTACCTGCCGGCATATGTGCCCGATTCCTCTCGCGTCACCGTCCGCGAGCTGCTCGGGCATACGAGCGGCTATCACGACGTCGAAGGCGACGCGCAAGTCCTCAAGCTCTTGGCCGATCCGAACCAAGCGTGGACGCGCGATATGCTTGAGCGGGACGAAGGGCCGGTTCGTTTCACGCCTGGTTCGCGCTTCGACTATTGCAATTCGTGCTACGTCATGCTTGGCGACATCATCGAAAAGGCCGGCCATGCCTCGGTCGAGTCCGAGCTTCGCCGCTACGTCTTGGTGCCGCTGAACCTCGGAAGCGATGTCGACATCGATCGGACGCCCTCGTTTGCGGCGCGCATCCCTCACGGCTACGACCTTGAGAACAAAAAGCTCGTCGACACGTTCGTCGGTGCTCACGACCTTGGCGTTCCGACATACGATTGGGGACCCGTGTGGACGGATGGCGGCATCGCCGCGACGGCGATCGGCGTGGCGCGTTTCACCGACGCGCTGTTGGGCGGATCGCTCGTCTCGAAAAAATCGCTTGCGACGATGCTGGCCCCCGGCGGAAAGAATGAGATCCTTGAGAGCGACAAACACGACGGTCACCTTTGGCGCGGCCACAGTGGGTTCTATGACGGCTTCACCGCGGAAGCATGGTACGACGCGCATCGTCACCTCACGATAGTCGTGCTGGCCAATCGCACCGACGACGACGATCCCGCAACGGAAGTGTGGAACCGCCTCGCAACGGCCTACGACCGCATTCGTCCGTCACCGCGTCCTTAACCAAAACTTATCTCGACATACCTGACAGCAGATGTCATGTATGCGGCGTTAGGATTGCCGTAGCCGGCGGGCTGTACGGAACGCCGGAGCACACAATCGTCGAAAGGGAATGATGATGACCACGGCTTTGGCGACGACGATCAAAGGTATCGACGTCCACACGTACCTCGCGAAAGATCACAAGCGGGCTGTCGCGTTCTATCGAGATGCGCTCGGCTTGTCTCTCACGACCGAGCTCTCGCACGGGGGCGAGTTCGAACTCGCGGACGGCTCGACTTTCGGTGTGTGGCAGATGCAAGACGGCTCGTGGCATCCCAGCGCCGGCGTCATGTTCTCGGTCGACGACTGCGAGGCGGCGGTCGAGCGCTATCGCGATCGCGGCGTCACGATCCTCGACGGACCATTTGACACCGGAGACTGTTTCATGGCGGTCTGCGAAGACACGGAAGGCAACTCGTTCCTCCTCCACCAGCGCAAGGGCTAGACTCAAAAGAGCCGAACCTGCGCGCATGAAGCAAAATCACGCCTTCATCATAGCCGCGTGCTTAGCGCTCGCGGCTCTTTCTCCATCGGCGTCAAGCGCGGCGGCGACGAAGGCACCGCCCGACACGCCGACGGCTGCGGAGCAGCCGTTCGTCACCAGGGCGACGGCAGAGCTGCAGAAGCTCTACGGAACGACGACGCAGGCGAGCGCCGCCGGTTACTTCCGCTACAATAACGAGGATCGCACGGGCGCTATTTCGTGGGTGAATCCGAAGTATTGGGTGAGCGATGAGACGCACCCGAGCCAGATCTGGTACGACGTCAAGGGCCGCCTCATCGGCGTCGACTACTCGACGCTATGGACCGACGCGAAGCATCCGCCATCGAAGTGGGGCATCATCCCGGCGCGCTGGTTCGAATTCGAAAACCACGTGCACTTCGCGTTGATGGAGCCCGACGCGACGCTGAAGTTCGGCGGCATGGAAGATAAGGACATCACGAAGGTCGGCGGCGATCCCGCTTCGCCGACGGCTGCCGACATCGCCAAGACCGGAAAGGCGTTATCGGCGAATCAAGTCGCGTTCGTCTTCCATTTCGCGCACTTGTGGGATCTCGAGTTCTGGCTGATCCCGAACCCGAGCGGTGCGTTTGCGGAGAAAAACCCGAACGTGAAACCCTCGACGACCCACGCCGGCGGGATGTGAAAACGACTCGCCTGGCGACCGGCGTTCTCGTAGCGGCCGTGGCGTTTCTCGCCGCGGCCGCACCGGCGCTGGCTGGCGCCGGGCCGATAACACTCGTCGTCGATGCGCGCGAAGCCCCGCGGAACATCCTCCACGTCACCGAAAAGGTGCCGTTGACGGTCGCCGGCCCGATGACGCTTTACTATCCTCTCTGGATCCCGGGCGAACATTCGCCGGACGGCCCTATACAAGGTGTCGCGGCCCTGCGGATCCGCGCCGGTGGAAACGACGTCGCGTGGACGCGCGATCCGGTCGACCTCTCGACATTCCACGTGACGCCGCCCGCGGGCGCGACGTCGCTCGACGTTTCGTTCGACGACCTGATCACGGCGACGGATCCGATGGCGACGCCGAATCTCGTTATCATCAACTGGAATCGCGTGCTCTTGTATCCGGCCGGGCCGGCCGCCGCCAACATCGATTTCACGCCGAGCATCGTCTTGCCGTCCGGCTGGACGTTCGGCACCGCGCTTGGCGGTCCGAAACGGACAGGCGACACGGTGGACTTTGCGACGACGCCTCTGACGACGCTCGTCGACTCGCCGCTCGATGCCGGACGTTACGGACGACGCATCGTCTTGCTCGACAGCGGCGGATACACGAACGAGATCGACGCTTTCGCCGACGCGCCCGACGAACTCGATCTGAGCGACGAGAACGTCCAGCGTTACAAAGACGTCGTCGCCGAAGCGGACGCTCTCTACGGTGCGCGACACTGGCGCCACTACCATTTCCTATTGACCCTCACCGATGCGATCCCGGGTCAGGGCATCGAACATCACGAGTCGAGCGACAACCGCGCCGGTGCCGATTACTGGACGAACGCCGCGGAGCTCGAGGACGGCGCCGATCTGCTGCCGCACGAGTATTCGCATTCGTGGAACGGCAAGTATCGAAGGCCGGCCGATCTCATCCAGCCCGACTATCAAAAACCGGAGCGCACCGATCTGCTTTGGGTATACGAGGGCCTCAACCAGTACCTCGGCGATATGCTCGCGTTCAGGAGCGATTTCAACCCGCCGGCGGAGTATCCGGAGTATCTCGCTCACATCTACGCGCAGATGGACTACGAACCCGGACGACTCGCCGATCCGCTCGTCGATACCGCCATTGCCGCACCTTACCTATATAGTGCGCCCGACGAGTGGTCGTCGCAGCGGCGAAGCGCGGGCGATTTCTACACCGAGGGCGAGCTCGTCTGGTTGTCTGTCGACGCGATCATCCGCCAGCAGTCGCACGGGGCACGATCGCTCGACGATTTCCTCAAGGCGTTCGACGGCCAGCAGAACACGCCGCCGATGGTCGTTCCGTATACGCGCGACGACGTCGAGGCCGCGCTCGAAAAAGTGCAGCCATACGATTGGCACGGGTTCTTCGAGAAATGGGTATACGACGTCGCCCCGCATCCCGCACCCTACGGCATCGACCTCACCGGCTGGCGCCTCGTCTGGTCTGAAACGCCGAACCGCTGGGACGAACTCGACGAAGAGACGGGCGGCCCGGCCGATTTCCGCTATTCGCTCGGCTTTTCGACGAGGGACGACGGCAAGATCAACGACGTGCTCGCCGGCTCGCCTGCGGCGCGTGCGGGTATGGGGACCGAGACGCAGATCATCGCCGTGAACGGTCGAGCATTTTCGATCTCCGGTCTGCACCATGCGCTCGCCGATGCGAAGGATCCGAGTCGGTCCATCGAGCTGTTGCTCCGCGACGATGACCTTTACCGGACGGTAGAAGTACCGTACCACGGCGGCGACCGCTATCCGCACCTCGAACGCGTCGCCGGGACCGACGACATTCTGAGACTCATAACAGCACCCCGCCGCAAACAGTAGGCCTGCTCGCGTGATCCTTCACGCCGATCTCGACGCATTCTATGCAAGCGTCGCGCAGCGCGACGACCCGTCGCTTCGCGGCAAGCCGATCGTCGTCTCGGGTTCGAGCCGCCGAGCGGTCGTGCTGACCGCGTCGTACGAGGCGCGCCCTTATGGGATCCGCAGCGCGATGCCGCTCTTCATGGCGCGCGAGCGTTGCCCGAGTCTCATCGTCGTGCCGCCGACGTTCGACAAGTATCGCGCGGCGAGCAAAGCGACGTTCGATATCTATCGCGCACATGCGGAGCGAGTCGAAGGCCTTTCGCTCGACGAGGCGTTCCTCGACGTCGGCGATATCGGCCTCGAAGCCGCGGTGACAACGGCACGCGGCCTGAAGGATGCCGTCCGAGCCGCGACGTCGCTTGCGGTCTCGATCGGCGTCGCGGCGAACAAGATGGTCGCGAAAGTCGCGTGCGACGACGGCAAGCCGGACGGATTGACCGCCGTGGCGCCGGGCGACGAACGCGCATACCTCGCCGAGAAGCCGGTCGGCGCGCTCTGGGGTGTCGGACCGAAAACGCAAAAGCGCTTGCGCGAACGCTCGATCGAACGATGCGAGCAGATCGCCGCTCTCTCAGATGAAGAGACGTTCGAGCTGTTCGGCAAGTGGGGGCTTTGGCTTCGAGATCTCGCGCGCGGCATCGACGATCGCGAAGTGAGCTCGGGCGACGGCGATTGGACGGCGGGATCGATCTCGAGCGAATCGACATTCGAGCGCGATGTCACGGGTGTCGATGCGATGATCCCGATCGTCCGCGAGCAAGCGGCGGAACTCGGCGAACGTCTACGCAAGCGCGGGTTGCGGGCGCACACGATCGCCGTCAAAGTGAAGCGAGGCGACTTCACGATCACCGGCAAGCAGACGTCCCTCGCTCAACCCACCGATGATCCGCGCATCATCACCGCGGCGGCGATTTTCTGCCTGCGGCGAGCGGGTGTCGAGAAGACACCTGTCCGCCTCGTTGGCGTCAAGGTCAGTACACTCGTCCAGACGTCGGTCAAGCAGATCTCCCTTTTCAGCTGATCGCCACCTGGGCCGGCGAATTCAGGACGCTCCAAAAAGGGAAGAAAGGCCCTGGTGGCTCGCCGGGGGCGGCAAGGTACCTGGGTAGAACTTTAGGGTACATCCGCAGTTCTATGGGGGCATGCTGGTCATGAAGACATCCGCAATTGTATTTTTCGCGGTCGGCGCCATCGGAGTCGCGACGATCGTCGGTTGTGCTGGTTCGTCGGGCGGTGGCGTCGTGGCGCCCCCGCAGTCGCAGCAAGGTAACCATTTCACGGTACCGACGCCGACGCCGACGCCGATCCAGCTCTCACTCGGTGAGGTGATCGGCACGCCGGTGTTCCCTGAGGGGGATACATCGACCGGCGGCCAGGGCCAACAGATCGACAAGATCAATTGCCGCGCGTTCCTCAACAACCAGTACCATCATCACGTCCATCTTTCGATGTTCGTCAACGGCGAACAGATCGCGCTACCCCGGGGCACCGGGATGAAGAACCCGGGCAAGGGCAACTTCGTCTACCACGCGACCTGCGCGTATTGGCTCCACACGCACGACGCGACGGGCATCATCCACATCGAGCCCCCGAACGGCAACACGTACAACCTCA
Source organism: Candidatus Eremiobacteraceae bacterium (assembly GCA_035631255.1). GTDB lineage: Bacteria > Vulcanimicrobiota > Vulcanimicrobiia > Eremiobacterales > Eremiobacteraceae > JANWLL01. The sequence goes on from DASQJC010000416.1 coordinate 7,049, forward strand.
AACAATACTTCGATATCTGGGGCGAGCCGCTCAGCACGAACGGGTTTGCCGGCTATACCGGCGCGGTCGCGGTCTACATCGACGGCGTCTTGCAGCCCGGCATGGATCCGAACCAGGTTCAGTTCTCGCCGTACGAAGAGATAACGCTCGTCATCGGTACGCCGCCGAGCTGGATACCGGTCTACCTCTTCCCGGCAGGATATCCGTGATCGGATAGCTCGAGATAGATGCAAGAAGGCGGCCGATCGTACGCGATCGGCCGCTCTCGTTTGGTCCTCGTGCAGCCGCTCATCCGGCGAAAAGGGGTACAAGGTCCCTAAGCTACGCCGAGATGCATTCGCCAGAGTGCACCGGGTGCAAGCCGACGCTCGAGCTGCACGGGGGGTTTGAGATGAGATCGAGTCCATTAGCTGCGACGGCGATCTGCGCAATCATCGCATCTGCCGCGGCTGGATGTGGCGGCTCATCTCCAAGCGGAATCTCGCCGATCGTGCAGCCAAGCCCGACCCTTGCCCCGTCGCCGACACCGACGCCGACGCCGATCCAGCTCGTTCTCGGCACGACCGTTGGGACTGACGTGTTCCCCGAGGGCGATACATCGACTGGTGGCCAAGGGCAGGGCATTGACGGCGTGAACTGCCGCCAAGCCCTCGACAACCAATTCCACCATCACGTGCATCTCGCGCTGTTCGTCAACGGCGAGCAGATCGCGGTGCCGCGCGGCACAGGGATGAAGAATCCGAATCACAACAATTTCATCTACCACGCTGATTGCTTTTACTTTCTTCACACGCACGATGAGACGGGGATCGTCCATATCGAGCCCCCGGACGGCAGCACGTTCGGCCTCAAGCAGTACTTTGATCTTTGGGGCGAGCCGCTCAGCACGAACGGTTTCGCCGGCTATAGCGGCGCAGTCGCGGTGTACATCGATGGCGTCTTGCAGCCAGACATGGACCCGACGACGGTGACGTTCTCACCGTTCGAAGAGATCACGCTTGTCATCGGCACACCGCCGAGCTGGATACCCGTCTATCTCTTCCCGGCCGGATATCCGTAAGCCGAGCTTCGCTCGGCATACCACATTCAGGTCGGAAGGCCGCGGCGTCGAGATAAATCTCGACCGCTCCTCGTTTTACACCCGTGAAGGTCGACCGCTCCATTTCTTCGCACTCATCGCTATGAGCGATCGGAGCTTCACCGTCAGCCCTTCGGATGCCGCAGCGAAACCGCGGCCGCCAGATAATCTCGCGACGCCGATCATCGACCTGCACGGCGTCGAGATAGAGTACTACGCACCGCGCGGCGTCGACCCGCAAACGCCGCATGATCGCGACGAGCTCTACATCGTAGCAGCGGGCGACGCGTCGTTCTCGTCGGCGAGCGGCAGACGAAGGGTGGCCGCGGGCGATCTCATATTTGTCCCGGCCCACGAGGTTCATCGCTTCGAGGAAATCGGCGAGAGCTTCGCCGCCTGGGTCGTTTTCTTCGGTCCGACGAAGAGGGGTGCGCACACCCAGGGGTAGCGCCCGATGAACCTTTTGAGATGCCCACGCGACTAGACGGCATGCCGGTACCCGACGACGGCCCCGCGCTCGAAGGTCTTTGGATCGCGCAGATCGCGCGAGGCGATCGCGCCGCGTTCGAGCGTTTGTACGGCGCGTATCAACGGCCGCTTTTCCGATACTTCCTCCACTTCGTGCACACGACCGAAACGGCAGAAGAACTTACCGACGACGTGCTCGTCGAGGTCTGGAAGAACGCGTCGCGGTTCCACGGCAGATCGAAGCCGTCGGTTTGGGTGTTCGGCATCGCCTATCATAAGGCGATGGATGTGCTGCGCCGGCGCAAGCCGCCGGTCGTCGACCTTCATGCAATCGAGAGCGTACCCGACGAACAAAGGCCCGCTCCCGAAACGGCCGCGATCAGAGAAAGCGTCCGCGGCGAAGTCGCTGCGGCGCTAGCAACGCTGTCGGCCGAACATCGAGCTGTGCTCGTGCTGACGTTCGGACACGGATACGGCTACGCGGAGATCGCGCAGATCGTCGGCTGTCCGGTGAACACGGTGAAGACGAGGATGTTCTACGCGAAGAAGCGGCTCAAGGAGACGCTCGAGCGCCGCGGCCTCCGGGCGGATGTCTCATGAGCCACGCGAAGATCGCAGAGCTCCTGCCGTGGTATGTCAACGGCACGCTGCCGATGGGCGAGCGGCAATCGGCTGCTCTCGAAGTCGCTTCGTGCGACGCGTGCGCTGCGGAAGTCGACGAGCTCGCGAAGATCCAAACCGCGATGCTCGAGCTCGAAGCCACGGCTCCCGAGCCGAGCGAGCGCGGAATCGCTCGAGCTCTTGATGCGATCGAGAAAGAAGAAGAGCGCAAGCGTCTCGGCCATCCGTGGTTCGGGTGGTGGTGGTCGCTCACGCCGTTCCGACGCGCACTCGTCGTCTCGTCGGCCCTCGGTGCGCTCGTCGTGTTCGGCATCTTCATCACGCCGAGGCCGGCTGCGCAATCGGTATCTTCGGCATACGGATCTGCGAACGGTTCGACGCCGATCACGCTTGAACAGGTCGCTCAGTCGAACGCGCCGGCATCAGGATCGCAGCCGGTCACCGTGGGTGAGGTCCGCGACGCGGCGCCTAAGACCGAATTTCACCAGCTCTATTCGACGCTGCAGAGCACGAGTCAGATCGCCCGAACCGCCGGCATGAGCCTCATCGTCCCCGACGTCGAGCGCGCGATCGCCAATGTCAGCGCGACGGCTCGCGCTCAAGGCGGCGAGATGCTGTCGCTCGACGACGAGACGCCGACGCAGCCCGGTGTGCTGCACACGGCGCACGTCGAGATCGCCGTGCCGGAGCTTCGCTTCGAGCCGACGCTTGACGCCCTGGGTAAGCTCGGCGGCGTCCAGTCGCGATCGGTGGGCGCCGAAGACGTGTCGACGCAGATCGTCGACGGGCAAGCGCGCCTTCGCAACTTGCGCAGCACCGAGTCCGATCTGCTCAAGATCATGTCGCGCGCGGGGAAGATCGACGATGTCCTCGCCGTCGAGAGTCAGGTCTCAGCGACGCGCGAACAGATCGAACAGCTCGACGCCGAAGTGCAAGCGCTCCAGCATCGCGTCGCGATGTCGACAGTGACCGTCGATCTGCAGGACGAAGCGCCCGCGCATTCTGCAAGCGTCGGCGTCGGCGCGCAGATCGCGAGCTCGTGGGCCGCCGCGCTCGGTTCGGTGAAAGCTTTCACCGTCGCGATCATCGGTGGTCTGCTCTGGATCGTGGCCTATGGTCCGTACGTCCTAGGCATTGCACTTGCCGGCGGCATCGTCGCGGCGAGTAGGCGCCGCTTCTAGGACTAATCTCGCCGGGACTCGTCGCCGCCGCGCAAGAACGACCACACATGCGCGCCGCGAGCACGATGAGAACGTTCGCACGCCGCGCGATGCCGATCGTCTTCGGCATCGCCGCGCTGTTCTCGGCCGCGTGCGTCGCCGCGGTGCTTTCGCACTACGCGATCGATGCGGCCGGCGACTACCTATTGCCGCACGATACGTACGACCACATCGGACACGTATCGCGGTCGATCGCGACGCTCGTCGCAGCAGCGTTTGCTCTCGCGAGCGCTTTCGTCTTCCTCGTCGCGGCTGTGGCCGACGCGCGCCGGTTCAGAGGTGCGCTCGCTGCGGTGCTCGGCGCGAGCGGCCTGCGCTCGCCCCTGCGGCTCGCGCTTGCGATCGTTCCCGCCGCATTCGCAGTGCTCGTCGCGATGGAATCGATCGACGGCCGCATCGCGACCGGCATGCAACCCGGTATCGCGTCTGCTCTCGGCGGGTCAATCGTCCTCGGATCGAGCGCGATCTGCACTATCGGCATCCTCGTCGCCGTCGCTCTGTGGCGAGCCTTGCGTGCGCTAGCTGCGTCGCAGCGAAGCATCACGGCGACCATCGAACGGCTCATCGCGCTTCGAGCGACCGGCAGTTCGAGCGACGCATCGTCACGACGCCTCATCAAAGTCATCGCCGAGCCGGCGATCGGCTCGGTGCTTTCTCGACGCGCCGGCAAACGCGCGCCCCCGCAAGCCGCCTGACGCAACGCGGGTTTTCAACCCGCCAACCACGCGTGTCCGGCCGACGGCCGGACGAAAGGCGGTTTCCTGTCCATGCGAATCAGAGCGTCGCACGCGCGACGCGACCTATGGGTTGCTTTCGCCGGCGTAGTACCGGCGGCGATCGTGATCGCGGTTTCGTCGATCGTCGGTTGTTTCGCGCCGGCGTGTGCCGTCGAGCCGCCGGCGCGCACGATAGTTATCGGTCGCGTGACCAACGCTGACGGCGCGCCGATCAAGGGGGCGTTCGTCTCGCTTGTCCACGACGATGCGCTGTTTTCGTCGCTCACGGGAGCGGACGGAACATACTCGATCGCTGTCGCTCCGGGGACATACCTTTTCGATATATCCGCGAAAGGCTATGCCTCGCCCGGGGCTCGCGAAGTGAGCGTCGTAGCTGGCCAGGTCACGGTCATCGATGTAGAGCTCGCTCAGTCGGCCTCCTCCCTCACGACGATCGGACGCGTCATCACGCGCGCCGGAGAGGCGCTGTCGACCTCGGGTGCGCCGACCGCAGAGATCGACGCGATGACGTACTCGGCCCGCGGGGTCAAGAGTCTCATCGACGTGCTGGCGGATGCGGCCGCTCCATCGACTGTGATCCGGCCGGCGGGCGGCAACCCTGCCGCGCCGTCAGCGATAGCGCTCCGAGGGCCAGATCCGACGGAGACGCTTTTCGACGTCGACGGTCACGCGCTCAACAGCGGCGGATCCGGTTCGTTCGACGCCTCGCTGCTCGATCCGGCGCAACTCCAATCCGTCCAGCTTGTGTACGGCATCGCGCCGTCATCACTTGTCGGACCGAACACGATCGGCGGCGCCGTCAACGTGCGCACGCTCGATCCGACGGCGCAGCCGCACAGCCTAATTCGGGTCTCGATCGGATCGTACGATTCGTACGGCGAGACTTTGACCGCGACCGGCACGGACGATACGATCGGATACGCAGCTTCGTTCCACCGGCAGACCGAGCGCGGCGAGACGGCGCAAGCGATTCTTACAGCTGACGGGAGTACGCCGACGGTCGGCAGCGCGATCGATTCCAGCAGCGCGCTCGCGAAGGTGCGCCTGTCGTTCGGCGGGAGCGGCGGTTTCGCAGAACTGAGTTTTCGAGATCAAAGCGCGTACCGCGACCTGTCAGCGGCGTTGAGTTCGATCTTCCCCAGCGATCCATCGCTCTTCAACGATTTCTCGGGCTCGGCATCGCTTGCGCACGATGCGGGATACGGGCTCGACGTGCAAACGCCGCTCGGTCGGGCGAATCCCGCTTCAGTTGCCACGACGTCGATTTCGTTGAGGCACTTGACATCGATCGCCGACCAAACGGTCGTCGGACCCGCGCTCGGGACCAACCCCTTTTCAAACGACGAACGCGATGCGATCGACGACGACATCGTCGAGCTCGATCGGACGTTTCCCGATCAGACCTTGTCGTTGCGGTTCGACCTGAGATCGGAAGTGCTGCGGACGTCCATCACCCCGGGCGGCGTTCAAGACCAAG
>DASQJC010000417.1:0-2201 GCA_035631255.1 Candidatus Eremiobacteraceae bacterium
CGCGAACTTTGCGTTCGTTCGATACAGCCGGCGATCGCCGGAGTAGCGGGTCTTGGCCGGATTCTCGTCACCGGCGGTCCGGTCCGCGAATACCACGTCTTCCTCGATCCGGCAGCGCTCGCGGCGCGCGGCATCACGCCGCCCGACGTCGCGTCCGCGCTTCAAGATGCGAACGACGTGCAAGCCGCGGGTTTCACCGAGCGCTACTATCAGCGTTCCGTCATCGTCGTCGACTCATCACTGCGCGACGCGCGCTCGATCGCGAACGTCGCGGTGCCCGACAAGCGCGGCGGCGCCGTGACGATCGGCGCGCTTGGAAGCGTCGAGCTCGGCGTCGCGCCCGCCACCGATGCGACCGACTACGAAGGCAAGCCGGCCGTCATCATCAATGCGTACGCCCTTGCGGGTGCGGATACCGTCGCGATGGCACGCGAGCTCGATCGCCGGATCGACGACATCGCACCGCGCTTGCCGGCAGGGACGAGCGTCGACAAGATGTGGGATGAGACGACGCTCGTCACCGATTCGCAAGCCGCGCTCCGCGACGCGATTCTCATCGGCGCGCTGCTCGCCGTCGTCGTCATCTATCTGTTCCTGCGCAACATGCGCATGACGCTCGTCGCAGCCGCGGTGATCCCGGTCGCCATGACGATCGCGCTGCTCGCGCTCCAACTCGCGGGTCAGACGCTCAACCTCATGAGCGTCGGCGGTCTTGCAGTCGCGGTCGGGCTTATCATCGACGATGCGATCGTCGTCATCGAGAACATCTCCCGCAACATGCACGAACGGCCCGACCTCGCGCGCGGCGCCCTCACGCGGCTGTCGATGTCGCAGATCGCCGCGGCAATGATCGCATCGACAGCGACGACGGTCGTCGTCTTCTTGCCCCTTGCGCTGCTCACCGGCGTCGCAGGCTTCTTCTTCCGCGCGCTTGCGTTCACGCTCTCGTCGTCGCTCATCGTCTCGCTGGGTCTCGCGCTGTTCATCACGCCGACACTCGCGGCGCGATTGCTTCGCGCGCCTCAACCCGCCCAAGAAAAGCATCGATTCATCGACGATTTGCTGCGACGTTACGACCCGGTATTGCGGTGGAGCCTCGCAAATCGCAAGACCGTGTACATCGGTGCGCTCGTCGTCTTCGCGGCGACCGTGCTGCTGCTCGTGGTCTTGCCGAGCGACTTCTTGCCGCGCCTCGATGAGGGCCAGTTCGAGATCGACTACACGATGCCGGTCGGCACGACGCTCGCCGAGAGCGACGCCGCGGCGCGAACGATGGAGCACATCGTCTCTTCCGATCCGGCGGTCGCGACGGAAGGCAGACTCACGGGTATCGATTCGAACGGCTTCTCACCGACGCCGCAAAACCAAGGGATGGTCCGCGTCATACTCAAACCGCGAACGCAGCGAGATGGATACGAAGTCGTGAGCGAGCGGATCCGGAGCAAGCTCGAGGCGGCGGTGCCGGCCGCGCAGTTCGATTTCCGCCAAGTCCTCGAGGACATCATCAACGACGTTTCCGGACAACCGGCGCCCATCGAGGTGAGCATTCTCGGCGACGACCAGCAGACGCTCGTATCGCTCGCCGGCAAGCTGACCGACAAGCTTTCGAACATCCCAGGCGTCGTCGACGCATTCGACGGCGTGACCTATAACGATGCGACGACGCGCATCGCACCGGATCGTGCGCGCCTCGCAGCGATGGGATTGTCCTCGACCGACGTCGCCGCGGATCTCGCCGTCGGAGCGCAAGGCGACGTCGCTACGCAGATCCCCGGACCGCTCGGGCTCATACCCGTGCGCATCGCCGTCGCGGGCGGCGGTGATCCGGTCGTCTTCTCTAGCGCCGGCGAGACCGCGCTCGCAGATGTGGCGCAAGTGAGGCCTGGACCGCCTTCCACGAATGTCGAGGAAGAGAACGGCCGGCGGCTCGTGCGCGTCACGGCGAACATCGGCGGACGGAGCTTGTCGGCGGTCGTCGGCGACATCAAGCAGGCGATCTCATCTATCTCGTTGCCGCCTGGCTACCGTCTGACGATCGGCGGCCAGTACGAGTCGCAGCGATCGTCGTTCTCGCAGTTCGTCGGAGTCATAGCGATCGCTGTCATGCTCGTCTTCGGCGTCATGCTCGCGACGTTCGCATCGTTCAGATTGCCGCTCGTCATCCTCACCGCGATACCGCTCGCGCTCATCGGCGTCGCGCT